>JBDTOB010000039.1:0-13321 GCA_039933435.1 Acidobacteriota bacterium
TGCGGATGGCGTAGACGAACCCGCTGATGCGCGGATTGACCCGAATGGCCGGCGCAGTTCTCCTCGAGGGCATCGTCGAATCTTATCGCGAGCGCCGGAAATTCGCGCCTGCAGACGCAGCGAATCGAAAATTTCGGACCTGGCCTGCGGGTCGTGTAGGAATCGCTCGGTGTTGGCGCGGACACGAGCATTTTTTACACTAAAGTTGGCGGCACATGCATCCTCCAGAGCACAGCTCATCTTCTAACTGCTGGAACTGCGGAGGTTAGACGGTTGGCAGGGTCTTTGGAACACAGCAGGCATGACAAAGCGGCTGTCGCTGTCCGGCGCGGTCTTCGCGCTCGCCCTGATGGGCGGCGCGGTGCAGGCGCAGGGCCCGGCCGCTCCTGCTGAGGCGGCCCCGCAGCGGGCCCCTTCCACCTTCCGCTCATCCGTAGACGTCGTCTCCGTCAGTGCGGTGGTCCGGGACCGCAAGGGGCGTTTCGTCTCGAACATGGAACAGAAGGATTTCATTGTCGCCGAGGGGGGGCGCACGCGCCCCATCCTCGATTTCAAGGCACAGGCCGACGGACCGGTCAAGCTCGCGGTGCTCTTCGACATCAGCGGCAGCATGCGCGTCGGCACCAAAGCCGTCGACGCCAAACAGGCGGCGCTCTATCTGCTCGGAGCGCTGCGCGGGAACGACGAAGCGGCGGTCTTCGCGTTCGACACCCGGCTCGACCGCGTCACCGACTTCATCTCCGACGTCCGCGCGCTCGAGGCGGCGCTGGAACACGTCGAGCCGCCGTTCGGCCAGACCTCGATGTACGACGCCATCGCCCAGACCGCCCGAGCGGTGGCGCCGGACGGCGCGACCGGCGGTCACCTGCCGCAGCGGGCCGCGGTGGTCGTGCTCACCGACGGGGTGGACACGCACAGCCGGCTGACGCCCGAGCAGGTGTCGGGCATCGCCAGTGAGATCGACGTGCCGATCTACATCGTCGCGGTGATGTCGCCCATCGACAACCCGAAGGAGTCGAGCGACGGCCCCGGCCCGCTGTCCAACCTCGCGCACTGGACGGGCGGCGAGTACTTCGCGGTCAGCGCGCCGGCCCGGGCGAGCGTGGCGGCGAGACAAATCGTCGAAGAGCTCCGGCATCAGTACGTGCTGGCGTTCGAGGCGTCGGCGGCGCCGGGATGGCGTCCGCTCGAGGTCCGCGCCCGCGATCGCGATCTGATCGTGCGGTCGCGCGCCGGCTACATGGTGGCGGGAACGGTCGGGGACGCAGCCCCGGTTCGGTGAGAGCACGGCCCCCGCGCGCGGCGCGGGTTCGCACTGGCATTTTTTATCGGCTCGGTAACAGGAAGTCCGGAGGACACAATGAAGAAATTCGTGCTCGTCGTACCCGTTCTTGCGCTGGCGCTCGGCGGTACCACCGCCTGCGCCACCAAGAAGATGGTCAAGACCCAGGTCGGGGAAGTCAACGGCAAGGTGGAGACGCTCTCGAAGACGGTCGAGGAGACCCAGGAGCGGACCCGCACCAACGAAGGGCGCATCGGCGAAGTGGACCAGAGGGCGCAGGCCGCTGGCCAGCGTGCTGATGCCGCCGGCAAGAGCGCCGCGGACGCCCGCGCCGCTGCCGCCGCGGTCAACACCCGCGCCGACGAGATCGAGCGCGCCTCGAAGCGGCTCGTCTATGAAGTGACGCTCAGCGAAGACAAGGGCGGCTTCAAGTTCGGCAAGGCGGTCATGCCCGACCAGGCCAAGGCCGACCTCGACGCGCTGGTCGAGAAGCTGAAGGCACAGCCGAACGGCGCCTACATCGAGATCGAGGGGCACACCGACAACGCCGGCCCCAAGGACGTGAATTACCGCCTTGGCCTCGAGCGCGCCGAAGCGGTCAAGCGCTACCTCTACGAGCAGCACCAGGTACCGCTCCACAAGATCAACGTGATCAGCTACGGCGAAGAGAAGCCGATCGCGCCGAACAAGACCCGCGACGGCCGCGCGCAGAATCGCCGCGTCGTCATCAAGGTCCTCACGTAAACGGCCGTTCGCGGGTCCGCGCCGCCGGGCGCGGACCTGCGCCGGCCCGGTGGACCGGGAGCGGAGCGCAGGCGGTCCCGCCGGAATAGTCCGGCGCGGCAGCCGCGGCTAACGTCAGCACTTTCGCAGGGTGTTTCGCGTTCCGCTTCCGGTCGATCGCTCGCTGACGCGCTCGGCGCCTGCCGGCGTTGCGCGCTCTGCAACCTCCCCCTCCCGCCGGCGATTCCAGCCGGAAGATGTGTTTTCCCGCAGGTTCAATGTCACAATACGCCAACGCCCGGACCGACTGATGCGCGAGGGAGGTTGGATGCAGCCGTACGGCCCTGCCGTGCTTCGTCTGTCGATCGGGTCGGTGTTCCTCGCGCACGGCGCCCAGAAGCTGTTCGGGGTCTGGGGCGGCGGCGGCATCGGCGGCACCGCCGCGTTCTTCGCGCAACTGGGGCTGGCTCCGGCGCTGCCGCTGGCGCTGCTGGTCGGCGGCGTCGAGTTCATCGGCGGAATCATGCTGCTGCTGGGGGCCTTCACTCGTGCGACGGCACTGGTCCTCGCCCTCGATATGGCCGTCGCGATCTGGAAAGTACATTTCTTCAATGGCTTCTTTCTGAACTGGAACATGGTGCGCGGGCAGGGACATGGCTTCGAGTTCAACCTGTCGCTGGCCGGCGCGCTCGTCGCCCTGGCGCTGACCGGCCCCGGCATTCTCTCGGTGGACGGATGGCGGGCACGCTCGGCCGAGATGCGCGCCTACGGCCGCGCACGGCTCCGGTCGGGGAGCATGTGACCACTCCGACCGTGCGGCTGGGTGGAGCCGTCATCACCAACCCCTCGAAGCTGTTCTGGCCCGACGACCAGCTGACCAAGCTCGATCTCGCTCGCTTCTATTCGAGGATCTCGGCGCAGATCCTGCCGTGGATGAAGGGGCGCGCCGTCACCCTCGAGCGCTGCCCGGAGGGGCTGCGCAAGACCTGCTTCTTCCAGAAGCAGGCCCCGGCCGGTCTGCCGGCCGGCATTCCGACTGTGACCATCCCGGCACCTTCGGCCGGGCGCGACGTCGACTACATTGTCGGCGGTACCCGCAAGACGCTGCTGACGCTGGTCAATCTCGGCTGCATCGCCATGCACGTGATGGACAGCCGCGTCGACCAGCTCGACAAACCCGACTGGCTGGCGTTCGATCTCGATCCCGCGGACGGCTTCGCCTCGGCGGCGCGGGCGGCGCTGCTGCTGCGCGACAAGCTCGAAGATCACGGCCTCGAGCCCTACGTCAAGACCTCGGGCGGCCGCGGCCTGCACGTGTTCGTGCCGCTCAGGCGCGGGGCGCTGCAGGATCAGGTCCGCGCCTATGCGTCCGCGATTGCCGCCGAAATGGCCGCGGAGCATCCGGCGCTGGTGACGGTCGAGGTGCGCAAGGCGCGCCGCCGCGCCCCGGTCTACCTCGACGTGATGCGCAACGCCGCGGGGCAGACCATCGTTCCGCCGTTCTCCGTCCGCTGGCGCCCCCGCGCGCCGGTGTCGATGCCGCTCGACTGGGACGAAGTCAGCCCGCGGCTCGATCCCGGCGTCTTCACCATCAGGACGGCCGAACGGCGCATGGGCGCCAAGGCGCCGTGGTCCAGCTTCTTCGGGCGCCGGCAGACCCTGCCCCGCGTCTGACACGGTCACAGCATGGACGTGCGCGATCGCGTGGCCCTGATCACCGGCGGAAAGCGCATCGGCGCCGCCGTGGCGATCGATCTCGCCGGCCGCGGCGCCGACGTGGCGCTCTCCTACAACCGCTCCGAGGCGGAAGCGGCGGACGCGGCGGCGGCGATCCGCGCGCTCGGCCGCCGCGCCGTCACCATTCGGGCCGACGTGTCGGAGGCCGCGGCCTGCGCCCGGCTGGTGGACGAGACGGTACGGCAGCTCGGCCGCCTCGACGTCCTCGTCAACATGGCGTCGGTCTACCGCTCCGCGCCGCTCGCCGACTCGGACGCCGCGTTCTGGGACTCCATCGTCAACGTCGATTTGAAGGCGGCGTTCCTCTGCGCCCGGGCCGCGGCGCCCCACATGCGCGCCGCCGGCGAGGGCCGGATCATCAACTTTTCCGACTGGACGGCGGTGAGCGGCCGCCCCCGCTACACGAACTACGTTCCTTACTACGTTGCCAAACGCGGCGTCCTCGGGCTGACCGAGGCGCTGGCGCTCGAGCTCGCGCCCGACCGCATCCTCGTCAACGCGGTCGCCCCCGGGCCGATCCTGGCGCCGCCGGGGACCACCCCCGAGGAGCTCGCCGCCGTCGAGGCCTCGACGCCGCTCGGGCGCTGGGGCGGGGCCGAGGAAATCGTCAAGGCGGTTGCCTTCCTGATCGCCTCCGACTTTGTCACCGGCGAAGCGCTGCGGGTGGACGGCGGGCGGCACGTTCGATAGCCGCCTGACGCCCGGGCGCGGGTGCTACCATGACCCGATGCCCCAGCCCACCTACCGCGCCGGTGGCTCGATCGAGGACTTCTGCCGAGCCTGCAAGACCGACCGCCTCCACACCGTGGTCGTGACGGATGCCGACGGCCGCCCCGCGCGCGTCGTCTGCGGCTACTGCCACAGCGAGCACAATTTCCGCGGCGGCCCGCGGGTCGGTCAGGAATCGAAGGTGGCCAGCTGGGGGGGCGACATCACGACGCCCGAGCGCGAGTCCGCGAAGCGGGCGCCGAAGAGCGAGCGCGAGCCGCTGCCCATCGTCAGCGAACGTGAGCGGGTCGGCCCGCCCGCGTCATCGGAGGAGTCGGGAATGGACATCGAGATGCTCCTGCGCCGCGTGATTCGCGAGGAAGCGGGGATTACCGCGACCGCGCCGGCGGAAAAGTGGAGGAACGGCCATCTCGTGCTGCGGCCGGGGAACGCCGCGCTGCAGGAGAAAGCCTGGCCGATCGAGACCTTCTTCCACAAGGTGGTGATGGTGCGGAACCGGCTGCGCAGCCTCGAGCAGCAGGTCAACGCCGCGGAGATCCCGGAAGACCTCAAGGTCAAGCTGCAGGGCTACATCAGCGGGTGCTACGGATCGCTGACCAGCTTCAACGTGCTGTTTGCGGAGGAAGACGACCAGTTCAAGGGCGCCGGCGCCTGATCGTCAGCGGCCGGCGTTCTGCGGAGCCACGCCGGCCAGATCGAGAATGCGCTGCAGCGTCTGCGAGGCGCGGTGCACCGGCAGGTTGCTGATGTAGAAGTGCCGCACCCCGGAGGCCGTCAGCGCGCGGATCGATCGCGCGCAGATCGCTTCCGGCGTCGCGCCGGCGGCGAACTCGACGGCCAGCTCGCGGGCCGGCACCGGCAGGAACCCGCCCAGCGCGCTGAGCGTCCGCGGGTTGGCCGAGCGGTAGTAGAACACCCCGAACATCCCCGGCAGCCGCAGCTGCTGGCGAGCCGCCTCCCCCAGGAACGCCTCGACCTGCGGCAGGCTGTGGTGCGAAACGATCTGGGTCAGGTAGAACTCGGCGGTCGCGGTGTCGGCGAGCAGGTGGCCGACCTGCGCGGCAGCGCTCGCGTGGGGGTTGGCCCAGCCCCCGAGCGACAGCGCCGGCACCCGCCGGCGAATCTCGTGGCGCAGCTCCCACGCGTGCTCGAGACAGCGCGCCGCACCAATGCTCTTGTCCCCGCCGAGCACTACCAGCGCGTCGAAGCCATGATCCCGGGCGCGGTCGGCGTAGGCGAGGCAGTAGCCGAGGGGATGCTTGCAGGTGAGGAACGGCACCACGCCGGACCGCGGCACATCGCTGCCGAGATTGAGCACCAGGTGGCGGAGGTTGTCCTCCTCCTTCGACCCGACGGCGCTATCGGTCAGGAACACGAACGTGCCCGCCCGGGTGAGGCCGCGCACCGCGTGGTAGGTGTCGATCCAGGCGTCCATGCTCGCCGCCGCCCGCAGCTCGGCGCGCGGCGGACGCAGCTCCGCTGCAATCACGGAACCGCCGGAGCGCAGGTTGTCGAGGAGAGGCTGCATCGAGAGGAGTTGCCCTGCCGCCCCCGATTATACTGAACTCGGAATGCCCGCCATCACGTTCCTCGGCGCCGCCCGGACGGTCACGGGCTCGAAGTACCTGCTCGACACCGGCACCGCCAAGGTGCTCGTCGACGCCGGGCTCTTCCAGGGGCTCAAGGAACTGCGCGAACGCAACTGGCAGCCGTTCCCGATGCCCGCCAGCGCCATCGACGCCATCGTCCTGACCCACGCGCACCTGGATCACTGCGGCTACCTGCCGCGCCTGGTCGCGCAAGGGTTCCGCGGCCGCGTTTTCTGCACGGCCGGCACCCGCGACTTGTGCCGGATCGTCCTGCCCGACGCCGGCCGCATCCAGGAAGAGGACGCCGCCGACGCCAACCGCCACGGCTACTCGAAGCACGCCCCGGCGCTGCCGCTCTACGGCGAGGTGGACGCGTTCCGGGCGCTGTCGCAGCTGCAGCCGGTGGGGTACGACCGGCCGATGCCGGTGGCGCCCGGGGTCGAGGTCGAGTTCGTCAACGCCGGCCACCTGCTGGGCTCGGCCTACGCGCGCGTCCGCACCGGCGGCCGCACCATCCTCTTCGGCGGCGACCTCGGCCGCTTCAAGCGGCCGGTCCTGCCGGATCCCTCCATGGTGACCGACGCCGACTACCTGCTCGTCGAATCGACCTACGGCAACCGCGAGCACGAAGCGGACGACGACGGCGCGCGCCTGGCGGCGGTGATCAGCGCCACCGCGGCGAGAGGCGGCCGCGTGATCATTCCCTCGTTCGCGATCGGGCGGGTCGAGGAGCTGATGTTCTGGCTGCAGCGGCTCGAGAACGAGAAGAAGATCCCGGTGTTGCCGGTGTTCCTCGACAGCCCGATGGCGATCGAGGCGCTGGCGCGCTACACCGAGCGGCTGAACGAGCTCGATCCCGACCTCCAGCCAGAGGCGGTCGATGACCAAGCGCCGCATGGTCCAGCCGACCGGGACGACCGCCCCGACGACCGGCGGCGCCATGCCCGCGAAGAACGGCAGATGTGCGCCTTCTGCACCGAGCGGTTCCGCACCATCGCGACGGCGGCGGAATCGAAGCAGCTGGTACAGTCCAGGAGCCCCGCGATCGTGATTTCGGCGAGCGGGATGGCAACCGGAGGACGGGTGCTGCACCACCTCAAAGCCGCCCTGCCCGACGCCCGCAACACCGTGCTCTTCGTCGGCTACCAGGCGGCGGGCACGCGCGGACGGCGGCTCGTCGACGGCGAGAAGACGGTGCGCATTCACGGCGAGACGATTCCGGTCCACGCCAGCGTCGAGCTCATCGAATCGATGTCGGCGCACGCCGACGCCAACGAGATCATGCGCTGGCTCGGCGGCTTCACTCACGCGCCACGGAACACCTTCATCGTTCACGGCGAACCCGCGGCGATGGAGACGCTCTCGGCGCGGATTGGTTCGACGCTGGCCTGGAAGACGACGATGCCCGAGCATCGGCAGACGATTGCCCTGGACTGAGCAGGCGGGGAATGGAGTGAGCGAGTGGGATTGTCGAGAGAGCTGATGACCACGGCGGAGCGGAAGTACCTGCTCGAGCGGGTGGAGGAAGCGGCCGTCGTCCAGTTGTATGCCGACGGCTTTGCGGCTCTGCCGGTTGAGCAGAAGATCCTGATCTGGCATCTCTATCTGGCGGCGCTGGCCGGGCGGGACATCTATTACGACCAGCGCTACCGCCACAACCTCGAGATGCGCGAGGTGCTCGAGGAGATCCTCACCCATCCGGCCGGCATCGACGCCGCCACCCTCGAGGCTGTCGCGCGCTACACCAAGCTGTTCTGGCTGAACGTCGGGCCGTTCAACAACCTGACGGCGCGGAAATTCGTGCCGAAGTGCACCCCCGGGGCCTTTGCCGCGGCGGCGCGGGCGGCCGTGGCGTCCGGCGCCCGCCTTCCCCTTGGTCCAGGCGAGACCGTCGACGCCCTGCTGACCAGACTCGAGCCGATATTCTTCGATCCCGACGTCGACCCGATCGTGACCAGCAAGACCCCTGGCGAAGGGCGCGACATCCTGTCGGCCAGCGCCAACAATCTCTACGTCGGCGTCGCGATGGAGGACCTCGAGGGCTTCGAGGAGCGCTACCCGCTGAACTCGCGCCTGGTGAAGCGCGACGGCACGGTGATCGAGGAGGTCTACCGGATCGGCGGACGCTACGATCGCGAAATCCGCGCCATCGTCGGCCACCTGCAGGACGCGATTGCCTACGCCCCGGCGCCGATGGCGGCGGCGCTGCGGGCGCTGATCGCCTTCTACACCACCGGCGAGACCGCGGACCGGCTGGCCTACGACATCGCCTGGGTGAACGACCAGGACTCGCCGGTGGACACCATCAACGGCTTCATCGAGGTCTACATGGATCCGCGCGGGATGAAGGGCGGATGGGAGGCGCTGGTCTTCTACGTCAACCGTGAGAAGACCGAGGGCATTCGCCGGCTCGCCGCCGATGCGCAATGGTTCGAGGACCGGATGCCGTGGGCGCCGGAGTATCGCAAGCAGGGCGTCCGCGGCGTCACCGCCAATGCCATCGACGTGGTGGTCGAGGCGGGCGAGTCGGCGCCGATCACCCCGGTGGGCATCAATCTCCCCAACGACCAGGAGGTCCGGGAGCACTACGGCAGCAAGTCGGTGTCGCTGGCCAACGTCAATCAGGCCTACGACAAGTCCACCTCGGCGGAGTTCAGGCGGGAGTTCGCCTGGTCGCCCGACGAGGCGGCGCGTGCCGAGAAATGGAGCAGCCTCGCCGGCGAGCTGGCCACGGATCTCCACGAGGTGATCGGGCACGGATCGGGCCGGCTTTCACCGCACCTGACCGGCAGCCCCCAGTCGCTGCTGAAGGAGCAGTACTCGGCGCTCGAGGAATCGCGCGCCGACCTGGTGGCGCTCTACTTCATCGCCGACCCGCGGATGATCCACCTGGGGCTGCTGCGCGCCGAGGACCAGGCCGACGTCGTCCTGGCGGAGTACGAAGGCTACGCCCGCAACGCCCTGGTGCAGCTCCGCCGGGTGCGCGAAGGCACGCAGATCGAGGAAGACCACATGCGCAACCGCCAGCTGATCGTCCGCTGGCTGATGGCGCACACCACCGCCATCGAGGCGCGGCGGCGCGACGACAAGACCTACTACGTGATGACCGATGCGCGGGCGTTCCAGGTCGGGGTCGGCCAGCTGCTGGCGGACGTGCAGCGGATCAAGGCGGAAGGCGACTATGCGGCGGCGGTTCAGCTCATCGAGACCTACGGGGTGCACTTCGATCCGGTGCTTCGCGACGAAATCGTCGCCCGGGTCGATCACCTGGGCATGCCGTCGTACACCGGCTTCGTGCAGCCCCGGCTCGAGCCGGTCAGGGACGAGGCGGGACGGATCACCGACGTCGCGATTTCCTACCCGCTCGACCTGACGCGGCAGATGCTGGAGTACTCGGGCAAGGCCTGAACCCGGCTCACCCCGTCAGCACCGCCGGTTCCAGCATCCGGATCGTCCCGGCGTCGGCATCGACCTCGACGTCGAGGCCCTCCGCCAGCGTCCACTGCGGCATGGCGTGGCCGATCATCGCTCCCGACCAGGCCGGAATGCCGAGCGGGCGGATATGGTCGGCGAAGATCTCCTCGAGCGTCAGCGCGCCGAAGGCATTGTCGCCGGGCCCGCACTCCGAGCAGGTGCCGAAGACGAACCCGGCGAGGCGCGACAACACCCCCGCCAGCTTCAGCTGCGTGAGCATGCGGTCGATGCGATAGAAATTCTCGCCGACGTCCTCGCAGAAGAGCACGGCGCCGTCCCAGGCTGGCAGATAGGGTGAGCCGACGATCGTCGTGAGGACGGTGAGGTTGCCGCCGAGCAGCCGGCCCCGGGCCTTCCCGCCAGAGATCGTCATCGTCCGGTTCTCCACCGGCGTCAAGGCGTTGCGGTCGGAGAGCTGGCGCGGATTGGCAAACAGCACCGCCTCTCCCTGCATGATCACCCGCTTGAAGTAATCCACCGAGTAGGCATCCCAGCGTCCAATCCCATTCGGGCCGTGGAACGTCACCAGCCCGGCTCTGGCGTTGATTGCCAGCAGCAGCGCCGAGATGTCGCTGTAGCCGAGCACCACCTTGGGGTTGCGCCGGATGCTGTCGAAGTCCAGGTAGGGCAGCACGCGGCTGCTGCCCCAGCCGCCGCGAATCGGCAGCACCGCCCGGATTGCCGGATCGGCGAAAAAGGCGTTGATATCGGCGGCGCGGTCCTTGTCCTGGCCGGCGAGGTAGCCGTGCCGGTCCCGCAGGTGAGGGCCGACGACGACCTTCAGCCCGAGGGCCGAGAGCGACTCGATGGCGATCTGCAGCTCGTCGGACTGGAAGGTGGCGTTCGCAGGCGCCACCAGTCCGACGGCGTCGCCGGGGCGCAGGCTGCGGGGCTTGATCGCGGGCGGGCGCTGCCGGGCGGCGGTGCGGGTCGTGCCGATCAAGGCCGCGGCGGTGGCGGCCGCGGCCGATCCCAGGAAATGTCGGCGATGCATGCGACAGATTCTATGCGCGAACCGCGTCAGGGGCCGGGCGGGCCGGGTGCTATGCTGGCCGCCGTGGTCTACCGTTTCGGCCCCTTCACTCTGGATGCCGGTTCCTACCGCCTGTCGCGCGGCGCCGATCCCATTCCGCTCTCGCCGAAGATCATCGACCTCCTCCTCTATCTCGCGGCGCGACCGTCGGCGCTGGTCACCAAGGACGAGCTGTTTGCGGCGCTGTGGCCCGATGTCGTGGTCACCGACAACGCGCTGACCCAGGCGGTCTCGGAGCTGCGGCAGGCGCTCGGAGACGATGCCGCCAGTCCGACCTACGTCCAGACGGTCTCGCGGCGCGGCTACCGCTTCCTGGCGGACGTCGACGCCGGGGCCGAGGCGGCGCCCGCCCCTGGGACGCGGCGCGAGGCGACCGTGGCCGCGCCGCCCGCGATCGCGGTGCTCGACTTCGCGAACCTCAGCGCCGACCGGGAGTTCGCCTGGCTCGGCTCGGGCATCGCCGAGACCGTCACCAACGACCTCCGGGCCGCCGGCACCGGGCGCATCGTCGATCGCGTCAGGGTCGTCGAGGCCATCCGCCGGGTCGGCTCCGATCTCTCGGCGCTCGGTACCGAGCTGCAGCTCGATCTCGTCGTCGTCGGCAGCTTTCAGCGCGCCGCGGACCGGTTGCGGATTACTGCCCGCGTCGTCCAAGCGCGGTCGGGCGTGGCGCTCGCGGATGCCAAGGCCGACGGGCCGCTCGGCCAGGTGTTCGAGATGCAGGATCGGATCGTGGCCCAGTTTGGCGACGCGCTTGCCGCGGCAGGCGCCGGCCGGCCGGTGCGGGTTTACCGGGAGACGGTCAGCCTCGAGGCGTACCAGGCCTTCACCGAGGGGCGGGTGCGGCTCGAATCCCTGGACGCCACGCTGGTGGCGGGGGCCATCGCCGACTTCGAACGCGCCGTCACGCTCGACGCCGGCTACGCCATGGCGCACGTGGCGCTCGGAAACGGCCGCTTCTGGCAGTACGAAATGTCGCGAGCCAGGAACCATCCTGACGCGGCGCTGCTGGCTCGGGCCGCCGACCACGTACGCCGGGCGATCGAGCTCGATCCGGGACTGGCGGAGGCCCACGCGACCCTGGCCTTCCTGCTGGTCAGCGCCGGCCGCTTCGCCGAAGCCGCCGCGGCCGCGCGACACGCCGTCGCGCTCGAGCCCGGCTACTGGGGGCACCACTTCCGGCTGGCCCACGCGCAGTGGGGGAGCGACCGGCTGCGAACGCTGGCGCGGGCGATGGAGCTCTATCCGGAGTTTCCGTTTGCCCACTTCGAGGCCGCGATGGTCCACATCGCGCGTGGCGCGCTCGATCGCGCGGAGTCGATTCTGCGCGAAGGCACGATTGTCCAGGACCGCCAGGCCAATCAGCGGCAGCGGTATCCCGCGAAGGGGCTGCACTGGCTGCTCGGCCTGGTGCGCCTGGCCCAGGACGATCTCGACGAGGCGCGGCAGGAATTCGACCGCGAGGTCATCGTCGGCCCCTCGCAGTTGTATGCCGCCGAGTTCGCGATGAATGCCTACGACGGCGCCGGGTTCGCGGCGCTGGCCGATGAACACGCCGCCGCGGCGGTGCCGTCGTTCCGGCGGGCGCTGGAGCTCTACCCCGAGCACGCCCGCTCCCTGGTCGGGCTCGCGGCGGCACATCGCGCCCATGGGGATCAGCGCGCCGCCGACGCCGCCTTCGCCCGCGCGGAGGCGGCAATCGAGGCGCTCCGCCGCGGCGGGCGCATGAGCGAGGCGGCTATTGCCGAGGCCTTTCACCACGCCGTTTCCGGACGGCGCGCGGAGGCGGTTACGGTTTTGAAGCGTCTGGTGGACCATCCGGACGCGCCCTTCACGGGGTGGACCTTCCCGATCGAGCCGCTGTTCGCCTCGCTGCGCGGGCTCAAGGGATTCAGCGCCGTGCTCGCGGCGGTGGCCTCGAACGCGCGCTGAATTCACGGCTTTTTCAGACGCCGCTCACGACTCCTCACCGCGCCGCGCCGTACCCTGCGGCATGAGATCACAGACATCGCTCGGAGCCACGCTGGTTTTGGTGGCAGGCCTGTGCCTGGCGGGGGCGCCGCCGCTCGCCGCGGCACAGGAACCGGAACGCGCTCCGGTGCACGCCGCCACGCTCGTCGAGGTGGTGCTGCATGACGGGTCACGGCTCTACGGAACGATCGTCTCGGACGATCCCGGACAGCTGATCGTGCGGACCCCCGGCGGCGCGGTGGTGACGGTGCCGCGGCAGCAGGTCCGCTCGCTGCGGCCGGCCGCCGGCAGGGTGGAGCATGGCGAGTACCTACCGCTGGAGGCCAACGCCACCCGGCTGATCTTCGGACCGACCGCGCGCTCGCTGGGGCGGGGCAAGGCCTATCTCGGGGTCTACGAGTTCCTGATGCCGTTCGTGCAGGTGGGGGTCACCGACCGATTCTCGATTGGCGGCGGCACCCCGCTGCTCTTTGGTTTCGACGCCGGGCAACGGCCGTTCTGGATCACGCCCAAGCTGCAGATCGTCAATGGCGCGCGCACCCAGGTGGCGGTGGGCGCCTTCCAGACATTGGGCAGCGGCGCCGGCGGCGTCGGCTACGTCGTCGCGAGCCACGGCGGCGCACGCGGCTCGCTCACCGCCGGGGCCGGGGTGACCTACGGCGTCGACGGCGGCCGTTCCCGCATCGTCATGCTCGGCGGCCAGCGCCAGGTGAAACGCAATCTCGCGCTGATCAGCGAGAGCTACCTGTGGGGGCACGGCCGTGGGGTGGCGAGCGGCGGCAT
>JBDTOB010000040.1:0-13153 GCA_039933435.1 Acidobacteriota bacterium
CCCGGGCGAAGGCCAGCACGGCGCCGCCGATCACCGCCGGCCGCGCCAGCGGCAGGGTGATGGTGAGGAAGACCCGCAGCGGCCCGGCGCCAAGCGTGGCGGCCGCCTGCTCGTAGCGCCGGTCCACCTGCTCGATGCCGCCGCGGGCGGTGCGGACCAGCAGCGGCAACCCCATCACCGCCATCGCCATCACCACCGCCTTCCAGGTGAAGACGACCTCCACGCCAAGCGCGCCGAGCAGACGGCCAAGCGGGCCGCGAGGGGCGAACAGCGCCAGCAGCATCAGCCCGGTGGCGACCGGCGGCATCACCAGCGGCAGGGAGACGACCGTCTCGAGCAGGACGCGGCCGCGGAAGCGGCCGCGGGCGAGCAGCCAGGCGAGCGCCAGCCCCGGCGGCAGCATCACCAGCGTCGCCAGCGCCGCCGAGGCGACCGTGAACCAGGTAATGCGCCAGGCGTCCACGTCAGTGACCCGATCCGGAGAGCGGCAGGAACCCGGCGCTCGCAAAGATCGCTGCGGCCCGCTCGCCGCGGAGAAACGCCAGCAGCCGCTCCGCCCCGGCGCGATTGGCGGCCGCGGTGACGATGGCGGCGGGATAGACGATGGAGGGGGCGTCGCTGCCCGAGATGACCAGCGCGACGCGCGCGCGCCGGGCCGCCGAGGCGTCCGTGGCATAGGTGAAGGCGGCATCGGCACTGCCGTTATCGACCGCCGCGAGCGCGGCGCGCACACTCGACACGGGAACGAGACGGGGCTGGATCGCCGTCCAGATGCCGATGCGCTCGAGGTACTGGCGGGCGTAGACCCCTGCCGGCACCGCGGCCGCGTCACCAATGGCAATCCGCTGAATGCCTGGCGCCAGCAGCGCCCGGGCGTCCGGGACCGCGGGAGCGCCGGACCGGGTCAGAATCGCCAGCCGGTTCCCCAGCAGGCGCACCCGTGTGCCCGCATCGATCGCCCCGGCGCGGGCGGCCACGTCCATCTGCGATTCATCCGCGCTGACGAAGAGATCCACCGGTGCGCCGCTGACGATCTGCCGCGACAGCACATTCGAGGCGGCGAAATTGAATCTGACGGTGCCGCCTCCGGCCGCCGCGTAGGCGCGGGCCATGGCTTCCATGGACTCGGTCAGGCTGACGGCGGCTGACACCGTCACGACATCCGCGGCCCGGCTGCCGTTCGCGCAGGCGATCAGCGCGAGCAGCACGATCAGTCCCGCGGCGCGCGGCCACGCGCGCGTGAAGCGGACGGCGCGGCGCTTCGACGTCATCAGCGGCATTCTAGCGCGGTCTATTCAGGAGGCCCCGGACAAGCCGGTCCATCCGGGCCTCGACTCGCGTACTGACAGCGCTACTTGCGGAGGGCGGGGCGGCGGGATGAACGCCCCTTGGACAGGATGCGGGCCAGCCGGGCGGCGGCGGCACTCTTCTCGATCTCCTCAATCGGCGCGGGCAGCGCGATCGACCAGTTCGGCCATTCGTCGGTCGTCGCCGGCATGTTGGGACGCTCTTCCACCGCCAGCGCATCCTCGAGCGTCGCGGTCAGAATCCTCGAGGGCGCGGCGGCCAGCGCCTCGTGGACGCGGGCAATGACCCGCGGCAGCGGCGTCGCGGCAGGACAGCGCGTGAGGCGCCGGACGCGCGCCAGGATCTCGCGTGTGCCCTTCTCGTTCGGGGCCATCCCGAGCGCCTTCTGGGCGCGGACGTCGGAGCCGCTCCAGAGCCCCGCGATGGTGGGGAGATCGTGGGTCGTCACCGCCGCCAGCGCCTGCTCGGGATAGCTCGCGGGGGCCTCCTGCTCGAACCACAGCAGGCGGTACGAGAGGATCTGGTGGCGCCTGAGGCCAACCCGTGCCTCCTCCTCGACGGTGCCGAGATCCTCGCCGACAATCACCGCCCTGGCACGCTGGCTTTCGATCGCGACGATGGCGAGCAGGTCGCGGGCGGCGCTGCGGACGTAGGCACCGTCCCGGGCTTCCAGGCCGTTGGGAATCCAGTAGAGACGGAACAACCCCATGACGTGATCGATGCGCAGTCCGCCCGAATGCCGGACGCAGCCGCGAATGGTGTCGATGAAGGGCTGGTAGCCCGCGGCTCGCAGCTTGGCCGGCACGAACGGCGGCAGCCCCCAGTTCTGCCCCCTGGTGTTGAACTCGTCGGGCGGCGCCCCGACGCTGATGCCGTCGGCGAGCACGTCCTGGAAGGCCCAGGCGTCGGCACCGTCGGCGTCGAAGCCGATCGGCAGGTCCTGCATGACCGGCAGCGCCCGCGACGCCCGCGCCAGCTGCTGGTCGATTTGGAGCTGAAGCCAGGCGTGGAAGCGGATCCGGTCCGCCACCGGCCGCTTCTTCGCCTCGGCGCGAACGGCGGGGGATCCCGGGTGGCGCAGCTCCGGCCGCCAGCCGTGCCAGCCGCACTGAAAGCGCTCCGCGAACGCGCAGAAGGTGGCGAACTGCCGCAGCCCGTCCCCCTGTTCCGCGACAAACGCCTCGAGGTCCGGCAAATCGCGCTGGCCGACGACGTCCCAGATGCGTTCGAGCGCCCCGAGTTTGAGGCGGAACACCTCGTCCCGATCGATCCGCCGCTCGGTGTTCAAGGCGCGCGCCCTGGCGGCAATCGCCGGCAGGTCGGCCAGCGTCCCGGCTCCCTCCACTTCCTCGACGCGGAGGTACAAGGGACTGCGAAACCGGCGGCTCGAGGGAAAGTACGGGCTTGGCTGCTGCGGCACCAGCGGAATGGCGGCCGCGAGCGGATTGATCAGGGAAATCCCGGCACCGCTCCGCGCCCCCCACCGGCCGAGCCGGCGCAGATCGGCGAGGTCGCCGATCCCCCAGCTCCGCCGCGAGCGCGTCGCGTACAACTGAATGGCCCAGCCCCAGATACGAAAGGCCTCGGGCAGGAAACAGGCCGGCGGCGCGACGATGAGACGCGCGGTGGCGCCATCGCGATAGGTGATGGCGTGATAGCCGGCCGGCAGGTCCGCGGGCAGGCGGTCGTTCACGACCAGCGCCGTCCCGTCCTCGAGCGTCAGATCGCCGGCGGCCGACCCGGGCCCCTCCCCCAGCGGCACCACCACGACATCGTCGAACCGCGCCGGTCCGCCCCGCCGACGCGGCGCCGCGGCGGCGTCGGCGCCCCGCATTGCCCGCCGGATGGCGCGGAGCGCTCGCGGCGTCGACTGGTGCCGGCGGCCGAGCGCGTCGACGTAGTCGGCCTGGATGCCCGAGTGGCTCCGCCTCATTTGGGATCGATTCGTTTGAGCAGGACGAGCGCCCACGGCTCGACCTGCAGCTCGCCCTCTGCCGTCATCTCCGGCCCGAGCGTCTCCTCCGACATGTGATCGATCGCCTCAGCGGTGTTCATCAGCACGGCCCACGTCCGCCCCCACTTCTCCTCGGGGAGCTTGAAGGGGAGCGGCTCTTGATGCGCGTTGAACATCAGGTAGAAGCTCTCGTCCCTCACCGGCTCCCCGCGCTCGTTGGTCGTCGGAATGCCGCGGCCGTTGAGAAACACCCCGAGCGACTTGGCGAATCCCGCGTGCCAGTCGTCCTCGGACATCTCCTGGCCCGACGGAGTGAACCAGCCGATGTCGCTGACCTGGGTCCCGCGAATGGGACGTCCCTGGAACCAGCGGCGGCGGCAGAACACGGGATGACTGTGACGCAGCTTGATCAGGCGGCGGGTGAAGTCGATCAGGCTCTGGTCGGCGTTGGCCCAGTCGTACCAGGAGATTTCGTTGTCCTGGCAGTAGGCGTTGTTGTTCCCTCCCTGCGTCCGGCCGAGCTCGTCGCCGCCGACCAGCATCGGCACCCCCTGCGACAGGAACAGCGTCGTCAGGAAATTGCGGGTCTGGCGGGCACGCAGCGCGAGGATGTCCGGGTCGTCGGTGGAGCCTTCAGCGCCGAGATTCCACGAGCGGTTGTGGCTTTCGCCATCGCGGTTCTCCTCGCCGTTGGCGTCGTTGTGCTTGTCGTTGTAGGAGACCAGGTCGCGCAGGCTGAAGCCGTCGTGGGCGGTGATGAAGTTGACGCTGGCGTGCGGCCGCCGGGCGGTGCCCTGGTAGAGATCCGAGCTGCCGGTGAAGCGATAGGCGAATTCCGCCAGCGTCTGATCCGTGCCCCGCCAGAAGTCGCGGACGGTATCGCGGTACTTGCCGTTCCACTCCGACCACAGCGGCGGGAAGTTGCCGACCTGGTAGCCGCCCTCGCCGATGTCCCAGGGCTCGGCAATCAGCTTCACCTGGCTGACGACCGGGTCCTGCTGAATCAGGTCGAAGAACGACGACAGCCGGTTGACGTCGTGGAGCTCCCGCGCCAGCGTCGCCGCCAGATCGAAGCGGAAGCCGTCGACGTGCATGTCGAGCACCCAGTAGCGCAGGCTGTCCATCATCAGCTGCAGCACGTGCGGGTGCTGCATGTTGAGGGTGTTGCCGGTGCCGGTGTAGTCCATGTAATAGCGGCGGTTGTCCGCCATCAGCCGGTAATAGGCGGCGTTGTCGATGCCCTTGTACGACAGCATCGGCCCGAGATGGTTGCCCTCCGCGGTGTGGTTGTAGACGACGTCGAGGATCACTTCGATGCCGGCGAGATGGAGGGTCTTGACCAGGTGCTTGAACTCCTGCACCTGCTCGCCGCGCTGCCCGGCGGAGGAGTACTCGTTGTGCGGCGCCAGGTAGCCGATCGAGTTGTAGCCCCAGTAGTTGCGCAGCCCCTTCTCTTCCAGGGTCGAGTCCTGCACGAACTGATGCACCGGCAGCAGCTCCACCGCGGTGATGCCGAGCTTGTGCAGATAGTCCACCGACACCGGGTGCGCCATGCCGGCGTAGGTCCCCCGCAGCTCCTCGGGGATTTCCGGATGCAGCTTGCTGAACCCTTTGACGTGGGCCTCGTAGACAACGGTCCGGTGCCACGGCGTATTGGGCGGCCGATCGTTGCCCCAGTCGAAGAACGGATTGATGACGACGCTCCTGGCGACCTGCGGAGCGCTGTCGAGGTCGTTCCGGGAGTTTTCCGGATCGCTGAAGTGGTAGGGAAAGACCGACTCGTTCCAGTGCCACAGGCCATCGATGGACTTGGCGTAGGGATCGAGCAACAGCTTGGACGGGTTGCACCACTGGCCATTTTCAGGCGCCCAGGGGCCGTGCACCCGGTAGCCGTAGTCCTGGCCCGGGCGGACGCTGGGCAGGTAGCCGTGCCAGCAGAGCGCCGTGCACTCGGGCAAATCGTGGCGCGTCTCGGTCCCCTGCTCGTCGAACAGACAAAGCTCGACGCGTTCTGCCACTTCGGAAAACACCGAGAAGTTCGTGCCGGTGCCATCGAAGGTGGCTCCCAGCGGGTACGGCTTACCTGGCCAGATTTGCATTCATGCTCCGCATCTCAATTCATCGACGATGCCCTCGCCACGCCGGCGCCGGGCAGACCCCATCATCGCATCGCCCAGACCGCGCGGCGGGGGGCGCTTCAATTCCTGTGCCGCGCGCTCCAGGACCCAGGCCACCAACGGTACGGTTGACACGTCAGCGCGCGGGGCGATAGGCTAGGAAGAGTGTCGCGCCCGCAGCAGCTCCATCGTCACCACCATCGTCACCACTGCTCCGGTGGGCCGGTCGAGCTGCACGCGTACTGAAAGAACAAGACATCACGCGCAGCCAAGGTAGCCCCGCTGGACATGTTCAGCGGGGTTTTTTCGTTTCAGCCTCTTGTGGAATACAGCGTTTATGGACTTCAGCAAACTCGGCGGTCTCATCCCCGCGGTCGTGCAGGACGCCGACAGCCTTCAGGTCCTCATGGTCGGCTTCATGAACCAGGAAGCCTTCGATCGGACCCGGGAGAGCGGCTTCGTGACCTTCTTCAGCCGCTCGCGCAACACGCTCTGGACCAAGGGGGAGACCTCCGGCAACCGCCTGCAGGTGGAGCGCATCCTCGTCGATTGCGACGACGATACCGTGCTGGTGATGGCGCGGCGGCTCGGCGAGGGTAACGTGTGCCACACCGGGGAGCGCTCCTGCTTCTACCGCCCGATTGAGGCCGGCCGATGAACACCCTGAAACTCGGCATTCCGAAGGGCTCCCTGCAGGAAGCCACCATCCAGCTGTTCGGCCGCGCCGGCTTCAACATCTACGCCAGTGCGCGGTCGTACTTCCCGGCCATCGACGACCCGGAGATCGACTGCATGCTGATCCGCGCGCAGGAGATGGCCCGCTACGTCGCCGACGGCGTGCTCGACGCCGGCCTCACGGGTCAGGACTGGATTGCCGAGCATGCCGCCGGCAACGGCGGCGCCGCCGGGGTCACGCCGCTCGCCGACCTGATCTATGCCAAGCAGAGCTTCGGCAAGGTGCGCTGGGTGCTGGCGGTTCCGGAGGAGTCCCGCTATCAGTCGCCGCAGGATCTCGAAGGCGCCACCATCGCCACGGAGCTGGTGCGCGCCACCCAGGCCTACTTCAAGGGGCACGGCGTCAGCGTCAACGTCGAGTTCTCGTGGGGCGCCACCGAGGTCAAAGCGCCGCGGCTCGCCGATGCCATCGTCGAAGTCACCGAGACGGGGTCGTCGCTGCGCGCCAACCGCCTCCGCGTCATCGACACCGTGCTCGAATCGAATACGCAGCTGATTGCCAATCCATCCGCACTCGAGTCCGGCTGGAAGCGCACCAAGCTCGAGAACATCGCCCTGCTGCTGAAGGCCGCGATCGAGGCGCATGGGCGGGTCGGGATGATGCTCAACGTCCGGCGGGCCGACCTCGAGACCATCCTGGCGCTGCTCCCGGCGCTGCAGCGGCCGACCATCTCGCCGCTGAGCGACACCGACTGGGTGGCGCTCAACACCATCATCGAGGAGCGCACGGTGCGGGACCTGATCCCCAAGCTCAAGGCGGCCCGCGCCCAGGGCATCGTCGAATACCCGCTCAACAAGATCGTGATGTGACCGTGCCGCCCGCCATCACGGACTTCAGCATTCGCATCATTCCCGCCGCGGACCGTCTCCGCGTCGATGCGCTCCTCGACCGCGCCGCCCGCCGGGATGCGGGGGTCGAGCGCCAGGTCGCGCGCATCGTCGACGACGTGCGCCGGGAGGGGGACGCGGCGGTGCGGCGCTATGCAGCGCGGTTCGACGGCCTCTCGGGGCCGATGGAAGTGGAGCGGGCTGAGATCCGCCGCGGCGCGCGGGCCGTTCCCCGCGAGGTGCGCGAGGCGATTGCGACCGCCGCCGATCACATCCGGCGGGTGGCGGCGCGGCAGGTGCCGCGCGGCTTCGTGGTGCGGCCGGTCGCCGGCGTCCGCATCGAGCAGCGGGTGCTGCCGCTCGACCGCGTCGGGTGCTACGTGCCCGGGGGCCGCCACCCGCTGCCCTCCTCGCTGCTGATGACCGCCATCCCGGCCCGCGTCGCCGGGGTGCGCGAGGTGATCGCGGTCTGCCCGAAGGTGGACGCGGCCATTCTCTGCGCCGCGCAGGCCGCGGGGGTGTCGCGGCTGTTTCGCATCGGCGGCGCCCACGCCGTGGCGGCGCTGGCGTTCGGGACCGCCACCATCCCCCGCGTCGACAAGATCGTCGGGCCCGGAAATGCCTACGTGGCGGCGGCCAAGTCGCTGGTGGCGCGGGAGTGCGCCATCGACTTCCAGGCCGGGCCGAGCGAGATCGCCGTGGTCTCGACGTCCGGACGGCCGGCGTGGATTGCCGCCGACCTCATCGCCCAGGCGGAGCACGACCCGGACGCCCGCGCCATCCTGTTCACCCCCTCCGCCCGGCTCGCGGCGGCGGTCGCCGTGGAGATCCGGCGGCAGGCGCCGGCCGAGGGCCCGGCGCGGCAGGCGCTGGCAGCCAACGGCGGCATCATCCGGACGCGCACGCTGGCCGAGGCCGTGGCACTCTGCCAGCGCATGGCGCCGGAGCACGTCGTCTGCGACACCGACGCCGTGGCCGCCCGGCTGACGCGCGCCGGCACGATTTTCGTCGGCGACTACAGCGCCCAGGCGTCGGGGGACTACGCCACCGGCTCCAATCATGTGCTGCCGACCAACGGCGCGGCACGGGCCCGCGGCGGGCTGAGTGCGGCGGACTTCGTCCGCGTCAGCACCGTGCAGCGGCTGACGGCCGCCGGCCTGCGGCGGATTGCGCCGGCCGCCATCGCGCTGGCGCGCGCGGAGGGGCTGACCGGCCACGCGGCATCGATCGGGATCCGGGGTCGCGACGGAGGCGAGGCGTGAGCTTCGAATACGAACGCGTCGTCACCTCAGGGACCGGCCTGCGGCTGCACCTCAACGAGAACACCGCCGGCTGCTCGCCGCGGGTGGTGTCCGCGCTCCAGGCGCTGACCCGCCACGACCTCGCCACCTATCCCGATTACGACGATGCGGCCGAGGCCTGCGCGAGGTTCCTGGGCGTCGGCGCGGCGTCGCTGGTGCTGACCAACGGCCTGGACGAGGGCATTCTCGCGATTGCGGTAGCGGCGCTGCGCAACGGTCCGGTCGAGACCCCCTACGAAGCCATCGTCGTGGTTCCCGCTTTCGACATGTATGCCGCCTGCTCGGATGCCGCGGGCGGCCGCGTGGTCGAAGTGCCGCTCGAGGCGGGCTTCGAGTTTCCGCTGGCGCGGGTCCTGGCGCGGGTCAGTACGAGAACGCGGGTGGTGTGGCTCACCAACCCGAACAACCCCACCGGCCAGGTGATTCCGGTGGACGCCATCGCACGCATCGCGCAGGCAGCTCCCGGCGCGGTGGTGATGGTCGACGAGGCCTACGCCGATTTTTCCGGGACGACGCTGATTGGTGGACCGCTGATGGCCAGCCACCCCAACGTTGTCGTCGGGCGGACGTTCGCCAAGGCGCACGGGCTGGCGGGGCTGCGGATCGGGGCGCTGGTCGGCGACCCCGGTACGCTGTCTTCAATCCGCCGCGTCGTCCCCCCCTACAGCATCAACGCCTGCGTGGCAGCGGTGCTGCCGGCCGCGCTCGGTGATGCCGAGTACTTCACCTGGTACCTGGACGAGGTGGTGCAGTCCAAGGCGCTCATCTACGCGGCCCTCGACGATCGCGGCATCCGTTACTGGAAGAGCGCCGGGAATTTCGTGCTGGCCCGGTTCGAGGGAGACAGCGGCGGCCTGGTCGCGGCGCTGGCGGCACGCGGCGTCCACGTCAGGGATCGATCCGGCGACGCCGGTTGCGAAGGCTGCCTGCGGATCACCGCCGGGGTGGTGGAACACACGCGCGCGTTCATCGCCGCGCTGGGAGAGGTGCTGTGAGACGGGGAACGATCAAGCGGGTCACGGGGGAGACCTCGATTGCGCTGCGGCTGACGATCGACGGCAAGGGGCGCTACGACGTCCGCACCGGCATCCGCTTCCTCGACCACATGCTGGAGCTCTTCACCCGCCACGGCGGCTTCGACCTGACGGTGCGCGCGACCGGCGACCTCGACGTCGATCAGCACCACACCGTCGAGGACCTCGGCATCGCGCTCGGCGAAGCGGTCTCGGCCGCCCTCGGCGACAGGAAGGGCATCAACCGCGCCGGCTATTTCATCATGCCGATGGACGAGACGCTGGCGGTGGCGGCGATCGACCTCAGCGGCCGCATCCACGCCGTCGTCGACCTCAAGGTCAGGGTGCGGATGGTGGGCGACCTGCAGACCGAACTGGTGCACGACTTCTTCGAGGGGTTCGCGCAGGGCGCCAGGGCCAACGTCCACCTCAAGGTGCTCTACGGACGATCGAGCCATCATCACATCGAGGCGGTGTTCAAGGCGTTCGCGCGGGCGCTGCGGGTGGCGTGCGCGCGCGACCGGCGGATGGCCAAGGTGCTGCCCAGCACGAAGGGACTGCTGTGATTGCCCTGATCGATTACGGCGCCGGCAACCTCACCTCGGTCCGCAAGGGCTTCGCCGCCGCCGGCGCGGAGCTGTTTTCGCCGGCCGATCCCGGAGCGCTGGCGCGGGCGCGCGGCATCGTCGTGCCGGGGGTCGGGAACTTCGGCGCCACCGCGGCGCTCGACGGACCGTGGACGACGGCGATCCGGGAGGCGGTCGGACGGGGGGTGCCGCTGTTAGGTATCTGCCTCGGCATGCAGTGGTTGTTCGACGGCAGCGAGGAGGCGCCCGGGCTGCCGGGGCTCGGGGCGATCGCCGGTCTCTGCACCCGCCTCGCACCGGACGGTACGGGCGAGGTCAAGGTGCCGCACGTCGGCTGGAACGCCTTGAGCACGACCCGGCCCGGCCGGCTGCTCGACGGCGTCGCCACCGGCAGCCAGGTGTATTTCACGCACTCGTTCGCCGCGCCGGTGACCGCCGAAACCGTCGCCACCTGCGCGCACGGCCGCGAGTTCGCCGCGGCGGTCGAACGCGGCCACCTCTTCGGCGTCCAGTTTCATCCCGAGAAGTCGAGCGACCCGGGAATCCGCATCCTGCGCAACTTCGCCGCCGTGACGCAGTCCTGACCATGCTGTCGAAGCGACTGATCGCCTGCCTCGACGTCCGCAGCGGCGCGGTCGTCAAGGGCGTCAATTTCGAAGGGCTGCGCGATGCCGGCAATCCCGCGGCGCTGGCGCGCCGCTACAACGTCGAGGGGATCGACGAGGTCGTGGTGCTCGATGTCACCGCGACGATCGAGCGGCGCCGCGCCTTCGAAGAGACCATCCGGTCGGTGTCGCGTGAGCTGTTCGTTCCGCTGACCGTCGGCGGCGGCATCCGGACCGAGGCCGACGCCGCCGCCGCGATCGATGCCGGCGCCGACAAGGTCGGGGTCAACAGCGCCGCGCTGGCCGATCCCTCGCTGCTGACGCGACTCGCGGCGCGCTACGGCAGCCAGGCGATCGTGGTGGCGATCGATGCCAAGCGGAACGGCGAGCGGTTCGACGTGTTCGCGCGCAGCGGCAGCGCCGCCACCGGGCGCGACGCCGTCGAGTGGGCGATCGAAGCTGAGGCCCGCGGCGCCGGCGAAGTGCTGCTGACCTCGATCGATCGCGACGGCACCCGGGCCGGCTTCGACTGCCCGTTGACGGCCGCGGTCTCGACCGCCGTCTCGATTCCGGTGATCGCCTCCGGGGGGGCCGGCACGTTCGACCATTTTGCCGAAGTCTTCACCGAGGGCCGTGCCGACGCTGCCCTGGCGGCCTCGGTCTTTCATTTTTCAGAGCACGCGGTGGCCGATCTCAAGCGCTACCTGCGCGACAAAGGTGTGCCGGTTCGATGCTGATTCCTTCAATCGATCTTCAGGGCGGACGGATCGTGCAGCTGGTGCAGGGGGAGAAGCTCGCCGTCCAGTCGGACGACATCGACGCCTGGGTGGCCCGGTTCGCGTCGTACCCGAAAGTGCAGCTCATCGACCTCGACGCGGCAAAGGGGGCCGGGCAGAACGACACCATCGTCGCCCGCATCTGCGCGGCGCTGCCGTGCCGGGTGGGGGGCGGCATCCGCACCATCGAGCGCGCCGAGGCGGCGCTCGCCGCCGGCGCCAGGAAAGTGATTCTCGGATCGTCGCTGTTCAAGGACGGGGTCGTGGATCTCGACTTCGCCCGCCGGCTCAGCGAGCGGATCGGGCCCGACCGGCTGATTGCCGCGGTCGACGGCAAGGGCGGCCGGGTCGTGGTCCACGGCTGGCGTACCGCGCTCGAGCTGACGCCCGAAGACGCGGTCAGGCGGCTCGACCCCTTCTTCGGCGAGTTTCTCTACACCCATGTCGATCTCGAGGGCCTGATGCGCGGGACCGACATGCCCGCGATCGAGGCGCTGCGCGCCGCGACCAGCCGCAGCCTCACCGCCGCCGGCGGCATCACCACCCGCGACGAAATCGATCGGCTCGACGCCATGGGCGTGGATGCCGTCGTCGGCATGGCTATCTATACCGGCCGGCTGGCGATTGACTGACCCGCCGCCGTCCACCTTCAGACTTTCCTTCCGGTCCGCTGTTGCAATACCCTCAGCGGCGATGCGCCATCGTCTCCTCGTCCTGATCCTCGCGCTCGCTGCCGGGGGATGCAGCCGCAGCGCGGGCGTTTTCTCCGAGCCCAACGCGCGCGCCCACATCTCGATGCTGGCCGGAACGATCGGCAGCCGCGCGACGGGGACCGAGGCCAACGCCAGGGCCCGCGCCTACGTGGTCGACCAGCTGCGGCTCTACGGCTACGAGGTCAGGGTGCAGGAGGCCGATGCCAGGCGGCCCGAGTTCGGCCGGACGGCGCATGTCTCGAACATCATCGGCGTGCTCGCCGGCAGCCGCAGCGAGGCGATCGGGCTGGTTTCGCACTACGACTCCGTCCCCGAGTCTCCGGGGGCCGCCGACGACGGGCTGGGCGTGGCGGTGTCGCTCGAGGCGGCGCGCGTGCTGGCGTCGCGGAGCGATCGGACCTGGTCGATTCTGGTGATCGTCACCGACGGCGAGGAGTCCGGGCTGATGGGCGCCGCGGCGCTGGTGACCGATCGCGAGGTCATGAACCGGCTGCAGGCCTACGTCAACATCGAGGCGGCGGGATCCGGCGGCCCGGGGATGCTCTTCCAGTCGGGGCCGGACAACGGCTGGATTACCGGTCCCTGGGCCCGGTCCGCGCCGCATCCGCGCGGCGCTTCCTACGGGATCGAATTGTACCGCCGGCTGCCGAACGACACCGACTTCACCATCCTGGCGCGCCACGGGATCCCCGGCCTCAACTTCGCGCTGATCGGTGACGGCTACGCCTACCACACGCCCCGCGACGTTCCCGAACGGATCAGCGCGCGGACGCTGCGCGATATCGGGGAGAACGTGGTGGCGACGGCGCGCGCGCTCGACGGCCGGGACATCACGCGACGCAGCGGCGCCGGCTCGGTCTACTTCGACATTGGCGGCGTCACCGCCGTCAGCTACCCGGCGCTCGCCGGATGGATCCTGTCGATCGGAGCGGTGCTGCTGGGCGCGGTAGCGTGCGTCCGGATCGTGCCCGCGGCCATCCGCCTGGGCAGCGGGCTGCGCTGGGTGCTCACGGCCGTGTGGTCGGTTGCCGGCTTCGCGGCGGCCGGCCTGGCGATGGCGGGGACGACACGGGCGCTGAGAGCCGCACGTGCTGTCTATCACCCCTGGTACGCGCGGCCGGACCGTTTGTTCCTGCTGCTGCTCGTCGTCGGGGTGACGGTCGCCTGGCTCATGAGCCGCGCCGGGCGCTGGCTGCCGGCCCGGGCCCACGGGATG
>JBDTOB010000041.1:0-12942 GCA_039933435.1 Acidobacteriota bacterium
CGATCGCCAGGATCACCAGCGGCGCGCTCATCGCCCAGGGGCCGTCGTGCGGATCTGCGTGCACATGCGCCACGCCGCGGCGCTGCGCGGCTGGCGGCCCGGACGCCTCGGGCGATGCGGGCCCCTCGGGCGACGCGGGCCCCTCGGGCGACGCCGGGCCGTGGCTGACCTCGTGATTCTCGCGCTGCGCCTGTCCGTGAGCCTGCCGGTCCTGCGGGTGCCGCACGCCGTGCGCCGCCGCCGCGTCAACCGCCGCGGCCGATGCCGCCGGCAGCCACGGGCCGCCCCGGTAGGTCCCGAAGAACGTCAGCGCCATCAGCCGCGCGATGTAGAACGCCGTCAGCAGCGTCGTCACCAGCGCCACGCCGAAGAGCAGCCGGTCGGACTGGAAGGCGCGGACCTGGATCTCGTCCTTGCTGAAGAAGCCGGCGAGCGGCGGAATGCCGGCCAGCGCCAGCGCCCCGATCCCCATGGTCACCGCGGTCAGCGGCATGCGCTTTCTCAGCCCGCCCATGCAGCGCATGTCCTGCTCGCCGCCGAGCGCGTGGATCACCGCGCCGCTGCCGAGAAACAGCAGCGCCTTGAAGAGCGCATGCGTCGCCAGGTGGAAGACCGCGGCGCCGAAGGCGCCGACACCGGCGGCCAGGAACATGTAGCCGACCTGCGAGATGGTCGAGTAGGCGAGCACCCGCTTGATGTCGTGCTGCACCACCGCAACCGCGGCCGCCAGCAGCGCGGTCAGCGCGCCGACCACGGCGATGGCATGGAGCACGTGGGGCGCGTGCGCGAACAGCGCCGCGTTGCGCACGATCAGGTAGACCCCCGCGGTCACCATCGTCGCCGCATGAATCAGCGCCGACACCGGCGTCGGCCCCTCCATGGCGTCGGGCAGCCAGACAAACAGCGGCAGCTGCGCGCTCTTGCCGACGGCGCCGATGGTCAGCAGCAGGCAGATGGCGGAGACGATGCCGAAGCCGCCCGACTCCACCGGCCGCGCCGCCACCGCCGTCGCGATCTCGCGGAAATCCACCGTGCCGAAGGCGAAGAACACCAGGAACAGGCCGAGCAGGAAGCCGACGTCGCCGATGCGGTTGACGATGAACGCTTTCCTGCCCGCGGTTGCGGCGCTGCTCTTGTGGTACCAGAAACCAATCAGCAGGTAGGAGCAGAGCCCGACCCCTTCCCAGCCGATGAACAGCAGCACCAGGTTGCCGGCGAGCACCAGCAGCAGCATGAAGGCGCAGAACAGGTTGAGATAGCAGAAGAACCGCGCGTAGCCGCCCGCCGGCTCGTCCCTCATGTAGGCGATGGAATAGACGTGGATCAGCAGGCCGACGCCGGTGACGACGAGCAGCATGACCGCGGCCAGCGGGTCGGCGCGCAGCAGCCACGCCACCTTGAACATCCCGATCCCGCCGGTGGTGGCCAGCGGGATCTGCGGAATCCAGTCGCCGAGGCGAAGCTCGTACACGCGCTCGGAGGCGGGGGCCGCCAGCAGGCCGGCGGCGACCACCAGCGACAGCACGAACGCGGCGCCGATCGCGGCGGTCGCCACCAGCCCGCTGAGGGTGCGGTTGAACCAGCGGACGCCGATCAGGCCGTTGACGGCGGCGGCCGCCGCCGGCAGCAGTGGAATCAGCAAGAGGCGGCTCACCGGCATCGCCCCGGTCCGCGTCCCGCTACCATTTCATGATGTCCAGGTCGTCCATGTTCAGCGTTTCCTTGTTGCGGAAGAACGCCAGGATGATGCCAAGCCCGACCGCCGCCTCGGCGGCCGCGATCGCGACGACGAAAATCGCGAACACCTGCCCGACCGCGTGGTGCCACTGGAAGGAGAACGCCGCCAGATTGAGGTTGACCGCGTTCAGCATCAGCTCGATCGACATCAACACGACGATGATGTTGCGCCGCACCAGCACCCCGATGAGGCCGGTCGTGAACAGCGCCGCCGAGAGCACGAGGTAGTGGTAGGGAGTGATCGGGGTCATACGTCCTTCCGCGCCAGCAGGATGGCCCCGACCATGGCCACCAGCAGCAGCATCGACGCCAGCTCGAACGGCACCAGGTAGTCCGAATAGAGCAGCATGCCGACGATCTCGGTGTTGCCGCGCGCCGGCCCTGCCGCCGCGGCGGCGCCGGCCGCGGTCGCCGGATGGCCGGCCGAGTAGACGAGAATCGCCGCGATCTCCGCCAGCAGCGCCGCCGCCACGGCGAGCCCGAGCCGCGCCTGCCGCCGCCGGTCCGGCGCGCCCTGCGGCAGCCGCCGCAGGGTCACCAGCATCACCACGAAGAGATAGAGCACGACGATGCCGCCGGCGTAGACCAGCACCTGGATGACCGCGAGGAACTCCGCCGCCAGCACGACGTAGACCATCGCCAGGCAGAGGAAGTTGGCGACCAGGAAGAGCACGCCGTGCACCGTGTTGCGCGCGGTGACGACGAGCACGCCGAAGCCGAGGATGAGCGCCGCCAGCGTGTAGAAGACGATCGGCTCCAGCATGCCCTGGCCTAGAACAGCACCTTGAGCACCGCGGTGACCACCAGGTTGGCGATGCCGAGCGGAATCAGCACCTTCCAGCCGAGGCGCATCAGCTGGTCGTAGCGATAGCGCGGCAGCGTCGCGCGGATCCAGATGAAGACGTAGAGGAAGGCGAAGGTCTTGAGCACGAACCAGATCCAGCCGGGCACGTGGCCGAGCACGGCGAGCGCCTCGACGTTGGGAAACGGGCGCAGCCAGCCGCCGACAAACAGCGTCGTCGCCACGCTCGAGACGACGATCATGTTGGCGTACTCGGCCAGGAAGAACAGCGCGAAGCGCATGCCGCTGTATTCGGTGTGGAAGCCGCCGGTCAGCTCCTGCTCGGCCTCGGGCAGGTCGAACGGGGCGCGGTTGGTCTCGGCGAGGCCGCCGATGAAGAGGATCACGAACGCCACCGGCTGAACGAAGACGTACCAGACCCGGGCGTTGTACTGGGCGTCGATGATGCCGACCAGGCTGAGGGTGCCGGACATCACCACGATGCTGACGAGCATCATGGTGATGGCGATCTCGTAGCTGATGAGCTGCGCCGAAGCGCGCAGCCCGGCGAGCAGCGGAAATTTGCTGTTCGACGCATAGCCCGCGAGGATGATCCCGTAGACCCCAATCGAGGTGATCGACACCAGGTAGAGCAGGCCGACGTTGATGTCGGCGACGACCAGCGACACCCGGTAGCCGAAGAAGCTGGCTTCGCGATCGAACGGCAGCACCGCGAACGCCATCAGCGCCGGCACCATCGCGACGATCGGCGCCAGCGTGAACACCGCCCGGTCGGCGCGGGCCGGGGTGATGTCCTCCTTGAGCAGCAGCTTGATGGCGTCGGCAATCGGCTGCAGGATGCCGTGCGGGCCGACCCGCATCGGCCCCAGCCGCACCTGCACCCAGGCGATCACCTTGCGCTCCAGCAGCGTCATGAAGGTGACCGACACCAGCACGGCGTTGAGGAGGACGACGATCTTGAGCAGCGGCACGACGTAGGTCTCGATCATCGATCCACCTCGCCGACGACGATGTCGATCGAGCCGATGAGCGCCACCACGTCGGAGACCAGATGCCCCTGGATCAGCCGCGGCAGCGCCTGGAGGTTGCAGAACGACGGCGGCCGCACCCGGAAGCGATAGGGGACGTGCGACTTGCCGTCGCTGACGATGAAGAAGCCGAGCTCCCCCTTGGGCGACTCGATGGCGTGGTAGGTCTCCCCCGCCGGCGGCCGGATGAGGCGCGGGACCTTGCCGATGATCGGGCCCTCGGGCAGGCCGTCGAGGGCCTGGCGGATGATGCGCAGCGACTGGTGGAACTCTTCGATGCGCACGAGATAGCGATCGTAGGTGTCCCCCTCGGCGCCCGCCGGCACGCTGAATTCGAATTCGGCGTAGGCGGCGTAGGGCTCGGCCTTACGAACGTCGCGCGCCACGCCCGAGCCGCGCAGCGCCGGCCCGGTCAGGCCGATGGCCACCGCCTCGGCGCCGCCGATGACGCCGATGCCGCGGGTGCGATCGAGCCAGATGCGGTTCTGCGTCAGCAGCTCCTCGTATTCGGGAACGCGGCGCTCGAACAGCGCGCAGAACTCGCGGACCTTGCGATCCCAGCCGCTCGGAATGTCGAGCGGCAGCCCGCCGATCCGCATCGCGTTGTAGGTCAGCCGCGCGCCGCAGTACTCCTCGAACAGATCCAGCACCAGCTCGCGCTCGCGAAAAGCGTAGAGAAACACCGTCATCGCCCCGAGGTCCATCGCGTGGGTGCCGAGCCACAGACAGTGGCTGGCGATGCGCTGCAGCTCGGCGAGGATCGTCCGGATGTAGCGGGCGCGGCGCGGCACCTCGAGCGACATCAGCTTCTCGACGGTCTCGCAGTAGCCGAGGTTGTTGCTCGCCGCGGCGACGTAGTCCATGCGGTCGGTGAGCAGGATGATCTGCGCCCAGTCGCGATGCTCGCAGAGCTTCTCGATGCCGCGGTGCAGATAGCCGATGACGATGTCGGAGCCGATCACCCGCTCGCCGTCGAGACGCAGCACGACGCGCAGCACGCCGTGGGTGCTGGGGTGCTGGGGGCCCATGTTGAGCACCAGCTCCTGGGTGTCAAACATCGCGCCCGGCCGTCCTGGCGGCGTCGCCGGGCCGCCTCACTCGATATCCTCGGCGCGCTTGACGCGCAGCCAGTCCATCGGGTTCTCCATCAGCATCTCCCCCGGCCCCTCGAGCGGATAGTCCTTGCGCTGGGGATGCCCCTGCCAGTCGTCCGGCATCAGGATGCGGCGCAGATCGGGATGGCCGTCGAAGGGGATGCCGAACAGATCGAAGACTTCGCGTTCCAGCCAGCTCGCCGACGGCCAGATCCCGGTCACCGACGGCGCCGGCTCCTGGTCGCCGACGCGGACCTTGAGCCGGAGGCGGTGGCGATGGCCTGTCGAGTAGAGGCTGTAGACCAGGTCGAAGCGCAACGGCCGCGGCGGCCAGTCCACCGCGGTCACATCCGAGCAGGCGTCGAACTCGGCGCCGGGCGCCGTCGCCAGGTGGGCGGCCGCCGCGAGCAGGCGGGCTCTGGCGATCACCACCGTCCAGTCCCCGACCCACCACGAGACGTGCTCGACCGCATCCGGGACGGCGGCCTGCAGCGTGGTGATGAAGCCCGGGAGCGCCAGCCCGGCGGGGGGCGGCGGCTCGGTCGGGCCTTCGGGAGGCGCAATCGCGCGGGCGCCGGCGTGCGCGGCGCGGGAACCGGCGGCGCCGATCGGATCCGGACGTCCATCGCCGGGCGGCAGCGGGCCGCCGGCTGCGGGGGGAGAGTCGGACATGGTGTTCGCTCAGCCCCGGATCAGAGTTGCCACTCGAGCGCCCCCTTCCGCCAGGCGTAGACGTAGCCCACGACCAGGATGAAGAGGAAGACCAGCATCTCGACGAGGCCGAACAGCGCCAGCCGGTCGAGCGAGACCGCCCACGGAAACATGAAGACGGTTTCGACGTCGAAGATCACGAACAGCATCGCGATCAGGTAGTAGCGGATGCTGTAGCGATCGCGGGCGTCGCCGGTGGGCGCGATGCCGCACTCGTAGGGCTCGAGCTTGACGGTACCGGGTCGATCGGGATGCACCAGCTTGGACACGAGAATCGTGCCAATCGCAAACCCCGTGGCGACGACGATGAAAAGGAAAACCGGAATGTAGGTGCTGAGCATCGGCGTGCAACGGGCGAGGTGGCCTCGCGGCGGCGGGTCCTGCTCTCCTCAAAGGCCGGGCTGTTTATAACATGCGCTCCTGGGGGTGTCAAGAAACCGCAACCCTATTGCTGACAACAATTTTCAGCGATTCGGCGTTCTTGACGGTGCTCGCGTGCGGGACCTATACTCGACGGGAGGCTCCCACATGATCCACGCGTTTCGGGCGCTCGGCTTTTTCGCCGTCGCGCTCGGTCTCCCCGCTGTCCCCCAGCAGGCGCCGCGCGCCGCCGACGCCGGACCACGCACCGCCCAGATCTACGTGAGCGTGCTCGGTCCGCGCGACGTGCCCATGACCGGTCTCTCGGCCGCCGACTTCGTGGTGCGTGAAGACGGGGTCAGCCGCGAGGTCCTGCGCGCCGCGCCGGCCACGGATCCGCTGCAGATTGTCCTCGTCGTCGACGACAGCCAGGCCGCGACCGACGCGATCCAACCCCTCCGCGAGGGGCTGCGGGCGTTCGTCGACGCCCTCAAGGGGCGCGCCGAAATCGGCATCGTCACGGTCGCCGACCGGGCGACCTCGCTGGTACCGGCGACGACCGACACGGCGGCGCTGCACAAGGGCATCGACCGCATCTTCGCGCGCTCCGGGTCCGGCGCCTCCCTGCTCGACGCCATCCTGGACACCAGCCGCGGCTTCACCCGCCGCCAGGCGGCCCGTCCGGTCATTGTCGCGGTGACGATGGAGGGGGTCGAGTTCAGCAACCTGCACTATCAGAACGTCCTCGACGCGCTCGTGGCCAGCGGCGCGGCGCTGCACGTCCTGGCGGTCGGGACGCCATCCTCGTCGATGGCCGATGAGATCCGGAACCGCAACCAGGTCATCGCGGAGGGGACCGAGATGACCGGCGGCCGCCGCGATCAGCTGCTGACGCCGTCCGCGCTGGCGGAGACGCTGCCGCGCGTCGCCGCCGAGCTGCTCAACCAGTACGTCGTCACCTACAGCCGTCCGGAATCGCTGATCCCGCCCGAGAAGATCAAGGTCACCGTGTCGAGGCCCGAGGCGACGGTGCGGGCGCGGACGCGCGCGGCGGGGCGCTGATGCGCCGGCGCGACGCGCTCGCCACCGCGTGCGTCTGCCTGCTGGCGGCGTCGCTGGCTGCCGCCCAGGGGCGCTTCCGGGCCGGGGTCGAGCTGGTCTCGCTGAACGTCACCGTGACCGACGCCGGGCGCTACGTCACCGATCTCGGCCAGGACGACTTCGAGATCTACGAGGACGGCGCGCGCCAGGCGATCTCCTTCTTCTCCCGCCTCCAGCAGCCGATCGCACTCGCCATCCTCCTCGATACCAGCAACAGCATGGAGGAGAAGCTGCCGACGGCGCAGGAGGCGGCGGTGGGGTTCGTGCGGCGGATGCGCAAGGACGACGTCATCGAGGTCATCGAGTTCAACAGTCAGGTCAAGATTCCGCAGCCGTTCACCAGCGACGCCGCGGCGCTGGAAAGAGCCATCCGCCAGACCACCGCCAACGGTTCGACCTCCCTCTACAACGCCGTCTACGTGTCGCTGCGGGAGTTGAAGAAGCAGCACGCGGCGTCGTCCGAGGAGATCCGCCGCCAGGCGATCGTGGTGCTGTCGGACGGCGACGACACCACCAGCCTGGTGGAGTACGACGAAGTGCTGGACCTGGCGAAGCGGTCGGAGACGGCGATCTACGCGATCGGCCTGCGGCCGACGGACATCGGCCGGCCGCGGTTCAAGGAAGCGGAGTTCGTGCTCCGGCAGCTGTCGCAGGAGACCGGCGGGCGGGTGTTCTTCCCCACCGCCGTGGCGGAGCTGCCGAAGATCTACGAGCAGATTTCCGAGGAGCTCGCCAGCCAGTACAGCATCGCCTATGCGCCGAAGAACCCGATGCGGAACGGCGCCTGGCGGCGGATTGACGTCCGCGTCACCAGACCGGGGCTGACCGCCCGGGCGCGTCGCGGCTATTTCGGACCCGACGGCCGCTAGGAGCCTTATGCACCTGCTGCCCCTCCTGCTCTACGCCGCGGCGGCCGCCGCCTACGCCGCTCATTTCGCGCGCCGCGACGCCCGCACGGCGCGGCTGGCGACCGCCACGCTCGGCGCCGGCGTGCTCGCCCACACCTTCGTGATCGGCATGCAGACCGTCCAGGCCGGCAACCTGCCGCTGGTCGGGACGGCCGCGGCGATCTCGGCGTTCGTGTGGCTGCTCGGCCTCGCCTACCTGTATATCGAGCTGACGTCGGACGAACGATCGCTCGGCGCGCTGGTCACGGCGCTGATGGCGCTGCTCGAGATCATTCCGGCGCTCGATCCCGCGGTGCAGCCGCGGCCGCCGGTGCTGCAGAGCCCGCTGTTCACGCTGCACATCCTCTCGGTGCTGTTCGGCTACGCCAGCTTTGCGCTGGCGTTCGTGCTCGGCGTCACCTACGTGGCGCTGTTCAAGGAGATCAAGGCGAAGCAGCTCGGGTTCTTCTACGCGCGGCTGCCGTCGCTGCAGGTGCTCGACCTGATGAACGGGCGCGCGGTCACGGTCGGCTGGATCTGTCTGACGCTCGGGGTCGTGGTCGGGGGCGTCTGGGCGACCCAGGTGCAGTCCTCGCCCGATCCCCGCGCCCAGGCGATGTCGATCGCGGATCCGAAGATTCTCGTCGCGGTGGTGTCGTGGGCGGTCTACGCGTTCGCGGTGTTCGCGCGGCGATCCGCCGGATGGAGCGGACGGCGGGCGGCGTATCTGTCGGCGATCGGCTTCCTGATCGTGCTGCTGAATTTCGTCCCGGTGGGCTTCTTCCTGACCAAGAGCCACAACTTCTGACATGCGCCTCTTCGCAATCGGCCTCAGTCACCGCACCGCGCCCGTGGACATCCGCGAGTCGGTCGACTTCGCCCGCGGCGGCCTCGACCAGGCGCTGTCGGCGCTGGCGTCGCGCGGTGTCGGGCGCGAGGTGGTGGTGCTCTCGACCTGCAACCGCGCCGAGATCTACGCCGTCGGCGAGACCGACGCGACCGCGGACGGCGTCGGACGCTTCTTCAGCGAGTACCACAACGTGCCGTACGCCCGGGTCGCCGAGCATCTCTATCACCGCCGCGGGACGGAGGCGGCGCGGCACCTCTTCCGCGTCGCCGCCGGGCTCGACTCGCTGGTGGTCGGCGAGCCGCAGATCCTCGGCCAGGTCAAGGCGGCGTATGCCACGGCCAGCGAGCTGCACTACACCGGGACGCTGACCAACCGGCTGTTTCATTCGGCGTTTGCCGCAGGCAAGCGCGTCCGCTCGGAGACCGGCCTCGGCGAGGGGGCGGTGTCGGTGAGCTACGCCGCCATCTCCCTCGCCAGGAAGATCTTCGGACATCTCAAGGGGCGCGGCGTCCTGATCGTCGGCGCCGGCGAAATGGCCAAGCTGACCGGCGTGCACCTGCAGGCGCAGCAGGTGAAAGAGATCGCCATCGCCAGCCGGACCTTCGCGGCCGCTGAAAGCCTCGCCGCCAGGCTGGGGGGGCGCGCGGTGCCGTGGGAGCACCTCGGGGAGGCGCTGTCCGACGCCGACATCGTCATCACCGCCACCGCCGCGAGCGAGCCGGTGCTGACGCACGCCCTGATGGAGGAGGTGATGCGGCCGCGGCGCGGCCGGCCGCTGTTCATCATCGACATCGCGCTGCCGCGCGACGTCGAGGCCTCGGTCGGCAACCTCGAACAGGTGTTCCTCTACAACATCGACGACCTCCAGTCGATCGTCCAGGAGAACATGACGCGGCGCAGCGGCGAGCTGGTGCGCGCCGAGTCGATCGTCGAGGAGGAAGTGCGGCGCTTCACCTCGTGGATGCAGTCCCGCGAAGTGGTGCCGACGGTGGTGGCGCTGCGGCGGCGCTTCGAGACGATCCGGCTGGCGGAGCTGGCGCGGCTCGAGCCCAAGATGACCGGGCTGGCGCCGGAGGCGCGCGCCCGCGTCGACGAAATCACCCGCCTGATCGTCGAGAAGCTGCTGCTGACGCCGACCGAGCAGCTCAAGGCGGTCAGTGACGAAGCCACGGTGACGGCCTACGCCGACGCGCTCAACAAGCTCTTCAGCCTCGCCCGGGACACCGAGCGCGGCCCGGTCCAGCCCGCGGTGCCGGCCGAGCCCGCGGTGCCGGCCGAGAATGACGACGCCGGGAGGCGGCGATGAGGACGCTGAGGATGGGGACGCGCGGCAGCGCCCTGGCGCTGTGGCAGGCGCGGACGGTGGCGGCGCTGCTCGAAGCCGCCGGCATGGCGGTCGAGATCGCCGTGATCCGGACCGCCGGCGATCGCCTGCAGCAGGCGCCGCTCTCCGAGGCCGGCGGCAAGGGGCTGTTCGTCAAGGAGATCGAGGAGGCGCTGCTCGACGGCGGCATCGACGTGGCGGTGCACAGCGCCAAGGACATGTCGGTGGCGCTGCCGGAGGGGCTCGAGATTGCCGCGACGCTGGCACGTGAAGATCCGCGCGATGCGCTGGTGCTGCCGGGCAGCCCGGCGACCGGGGATTTCGCGGCGGTGCTGGCGCGGCTGCCGCCGGCCGCGCGGATCGGCACCGGCAGCGTGCGCCGGGCGGCGCAGCTGGCGCCGGCGTTCCCGGGCGGCCGGTTTGCCGGCGTCAGGGGCAACGTCGACACCCGGCTGCGCAAGCTCGACGCCGGCGACTACGACGCGCTCGTCCTCGCGGCCGCGGGCCTGCGGCGGCTCGGGCTCGGCAGCCGGATCAGCGCGGCCGTCCCGATCGAGGTCTGCGTCCCCGCTCCCGGGCAGGGCATCGTCGCGATCGAGATTCGATCCGCGGACGCGCCGCTGCGGGCGGCGCTGGCGCGCGCCGGCGACATCCCGGCGGCGGTGTCGCTGACGGCGGAGCGCGCGGTGATCGCGGCGCTCGGCGGCGGCTGCCAGCTCCCGCTCGGCGCCATCGCCCTGCACGACAGCGGATCGCTGCGGATGTTCGGGGTGGTGGCCTCGTTGGACGGCACGCGGGTCGTTCGCCGCGAGGTGGCGGGATCGGCGGCGGAGCCCGCCGCGCTCGGCGCCCGGCTGGCGGCAGCGCTCGGCGCCGGCGGCGCGGGAGAGATCCTCGCCGCCCTCGGCAGCGGCGCACAGACGTCGAATCAGGAGTAAGGTCGAAGCATGACCCACCCCTGCGTCTACATTGTCGGGGCCGGACCGGGCGATCCAGGGCTGGTGAGCGTGCGCGGCCTGCGCTGCCTCGAGGCCGCGGACGTGGTGGTCTACGATCACCAGGTCCACTCGCGGCTGCTCCGCGCCGCCCGGCGCGATGCGGAGCGGATCGACGTCGGCGCGGCGGCGCCGCGGCCGCTCGACCAGGAGGCGATCTCGATCCTGCTGGCCGAGAAGGCGCGGGAAGGCAAAGTGGTGGTGCGGCTGAAATGGGGGGACCCGTTCGTCTACGACAGCGGCGGCAAGGAGGCGCTGTTCCTGCACGAGCAGCGGATCCCGTTCGAAGTGGTGCCGGGCATCCCGGTCACGATCGGCGGCCCCGCCTACGCCGGGATTCCGGTGACCTACCCCGAGGCGGGGGATGTGCTGGTCCTGGTCCGCGGCTACGAAGGGGAATCGGCCTCCGCCGACGTGGACTGGAGCCGGCTCGCCGGTGTCGGCGGGACGCTCGTCAGCTACGCCGGGCCGGCGCAGATCGCCGCCGCCGCACGCACGCTGCTCCAGCACGGCCGCGCCGCGGACGAGACCGCGGCGCTCGTCTACGATGCCACCCTGCCCTCGCAGCGGACCATCGACGCGACCCTGGGGACCATCGCGGAGAAGGTGGACGGCGAGGGCCCGGCCCTGCTGATCATCGGCGCCGTCGCCGGCCTGCGGGGACACCTGCGCTGGTACGACGACCGGCCGCTGTCGGGGCGGCGGATCGTGGTGACGCGGTCGCGCGAGCAGGCCGGCGAGCTCGTCGACATGCTCGAGGAGCGCGGCGCCGAGGCGATCGGCGCTCCGGCCATCCGGGTGGCGCCGCCCGAGGATCCCGCCCCGCTCGAAGCGGCCTGCGCTCAGGCGTCGGCCTTCGACTGGATCGTCTTCACCAGCGCCAATGCGGTCGATCAGTTCATGCAGCGCCTGCTCGCGGTCGCGGACGTCCGCAGCCTCCACGGCGTCCGGCTGTGCGCCATCGGGCTCTCGACCGCGTCGCGGCTGCAGCGCTACGGCATCCGCGTCGACCTGACGCCGGCGGAGTTCCGCGCCGAGGCCGTGCTCGAGGCGATGCGCGCCGCCGGCGCGCTGCGCGGCGCGTCGGTGCTGCTGCCGCAGGCCGACCTCGCCAGCGACCGGCTCGGTGAGGGGCTGAAGGCGGCCGGGGCCGACGTCACCGAGGTGATCGCCTACCGTACGGTCCCGGACCACCCCGGCGGCGACGGTGAGCCGGACGTCTACCGCATGCTGCTCGATCGACAGATCGACGCGGTGACGTTCGCCAGCGCCTCGGCGGTCAGAAATTTCGTCGGCGCCATCGGCCGCGAGCAGGCCGCCGACCTGCTCAGCCGGGTCGTGGTCGCGTCGATCGGCCCGGTCACGGCGGAAGCCGCGCACCAGCTCGGCATCACCACCAACGTCATGCCGGCGCGGTATACGATTCCGGATCTGGTGGACGCCCTGGTGGGGCATTTCGCCGGCCCCGTGCAGGTGCACACATGACCATCAAGACACGCCCCGACACCATCGCCGCCCGGCCGTCCGATCGTCGCTCCCTCTCCAGCGACCCTCCCGTCCATCGGCCCCGCCGGCTGCGCAGGAGCGCCGCCATGCGCGGCCTGGTGCGGGAGACCCGGCTCTCGCCGGAGATGTTCATCTACCCGCTGTTTGTCTGCACGGGTGAAGGGCAGCGGCGCGAGGTCGGGTCGATGCCCGGGGTCTTCCAGCTGTCGGTGGACGAAGTGGTGCGCGAAGCCGAACGCGCCACAGGCGAAGGCATTCCCGCCGTGCTGCTGTTCGGGCTCCCGGACGCCAAGGATGCCGCCGGCTCCGGTGCGCTCGACCCGGACGCCCCGGTCCAGTCCGCGGTCCGCGCCCTCAAGGCGGCACTGCCCGAGTTGCTCGTGGTCACCGACGTCTGCCTCTGCGAATACACCTCGCACGGCCACTGCGGCCTTCTCGTGGACGACGAGATCGCCAACGATCCGACGGTCGAGCAGCTGGTGCGGGCGGCGTTGTCGCACGCCGCCGCCGGGGCGGACGTGGTCGCCCCCTCGGACATGATGGACGG
>JBDTOB010000042.1:0-12834 GCA_039933435.1 Acidobacteriota bacterium
TACGACCACATCACCTCGGCGATCGGCGCCGCCCAGATCGGCTGGTACGGCACGGCGATGCTCTGCTACGTCACGCCCAAGGAACACCTCGGGCTGCCCAACCGCGACGACGTCAAGGCGGGCGTCATCGCGTACAAGATCGCGGCGCATGCCGCCGATCTGGCGAAAGGGCACCCGCGCGCCCAGGCCTGGGACGACGCGCTGTCGAAGGCGCGCTTCGAGTTCCGGTGGGAAGACCAGTTCAACCTGTCGCTCGATCCGGTCACCGCCCGCGCCTATCACGACGCGACGCTGCCGGCCGACGGGGCCAAGGTCGCGCACTTCTGCTCGATGTGCGGCCCGAAGTTCTGCTCGATGGAGCTGACCCAGCAGGTCCGCAGCATGGCGGCGGAGGAAGCCGCGCGCGGGATGGAGGAGAAGTCCCGCGAGTTTCGCGACAAGGGCGGCGCGATTTATCTGAAGACGGAATAGCGGGCGGGCGCGGCGCCGGGGTTACCGGGCCGCGCCGGGCGGCGCCACCACGATCTGGATGACCGTCGGGAAGCGCTCCGGGGACGCGCCGCGCGTCGGATTCAGATAGCCCTGGGATCCGCCCCAGGTGTAGTCCTTCACCGTCACGCTGGGCGGAAAGCCCATCGACTCTTCCCTGAACCTGCCCAGGTCGAACATCTGCATCGGCGGCTCGTCGAAAATCTGGTCCCCTTTCTGGCGCAGGACCGACTTGTAGAAGCCGACAATCAGGGAGTAGCCGGAGGCGCTGCCGAAGAGCTGGAACCTCTGGCCCTGGCCAGCGTCATAAGATCCGAGGTACTGCGCGTTGGGGTAGAGCGGGACGCCCAGGCTCGCCTCGGTCGGGGCCTCTGCCGGCTGCGTCGCGGCCGGCTGGCCCGCGGGGGCCTGGGGTGCGGCGACCGGCGGACGGGGCGCGGCCACCGGCGGCGGGTTAGGGGTCGACGGCTGCCCGGGCCTGGGAAACGGCGACGGCACCTGAGCCCGCGCCGGGCCGGCAATGCCGAGCAGGAGCAGCGACCACAGAGCGGCATGGCGAAGCATGCTGTCAGTATAGAAGAAAGCGGCGCCGCCGGCCGCGTCAGGCCTCTGCGGCACGCGGGTAGCGGGAGATAGAGAATTCACCATGAGCAACGGATTGAAGACGGCGTTTCTGCTGGGGATTCTCAGCGCGCTGCTGCTCGGCCTGGGCGAGGTGCTCGGCGGCTCCGGGGGGCTGGCGGTGGCATTCGTGTTCGCGGCGCTGATGAACCTGGGCTCGTACTGGTTCTCGGACAAGATTGTCCTGCGGATGTACCGGGCGGCTGAAGTCGGGCCCGGGCATCGCCTCTACGGCCTGGTCGAGCGGCTGACGGTTCGCGCCGGGCTGCCGATGCCCAAGGTCTACGTCATTCCCGAGGCGTCTCCCAATGCGTTCGCGACCGGCCGCAATCCCACCCACGCCGCGGTGGCGGCGACCGAGGGCATCCTGCAGCTGTTGACCGACCCCGAGCTCGAGGGCGTCATCGCCCACGAGCTCGCGCACGTGCAGCATCGCGACATTCTCATCAGCTCGGTCGCGGCGACGATTGCCGCCGCCATCATGATGGTGGCGCGCATGGCCCACTTCGCGGCGCTGTTCGGGGGATACGGCGGCCGCGACGACCGCGGCGGCTCGAATCCCATCGCCCTGATTGCGACGATGATCTTCGCGCCGTTTGCCGCGATGCTGATTCAGATGGCGATCTCGCGCTCGCGCGAATTCGCCGCCGACGCCGGCGGCGCCCGGATCGCCGGGAACCCCTACGGGCTGGCGGACGCCCTCCGCAAGATCGATGCGGTCTCGAAGCGCGTGCCGATGGACGCCAACCCCGCCACCGCCCACATGTTCATCGTCAAACCGTTCGCGGGCGGCGGGATGATGTCGCTCTTCAGCAGCCACCCCCCGACCGAGGCCCGAATCGCGGCGCTCCTCGGCGGGACGCGCTAAGGAAACGGCTGACCATAATGGGTGGGGCAGGGCCATGCTCCAGCCGCCAGCCGGTCTTTTTTCTTCTCTGTCAGCGGGTTAGAGCCCGAGTCCCCGGCCTCAACAACTGGCCTCCCTTTTGCTGTTTCTAGAGGCAGAGCGGTCGCCGGGCTGACCCGGGGCGTCCGCCGTCAGGGAGGCGCCCGTGGAAGACTTCGACATCCCCCAGCACAAGCTGGCCGAGTCCGCCGAGCGCGTCGTCGATCGCGCGCTCGACGACGCCCGCCGCCGCGATCACGCGCTCCTCACGAACGAACATGTCTGCCTGGCGTTCGCCCAGGTCGAGTGGGACACGTTCGGGGAGGTGATGCGCGACGTCGACCTGAACCCCAACGAAATCCTGGTGGCGCTCGAAGAGCACCTGCGACTGCTGCCGAGCGTGGCGGGGCGGGACCTTCGCGTCGCGCCGTCGACCAAGCTGCTCTTCAAGCTGGCGCTGCTGCACGCCAGCCGCTCCGGGCGCCACAGCATCGAAGCAACGGACCTGTTCTCGGCCATCTTCGAGGAGACGCAGGGCATTCCGGTGTCGATCATCCGCCGCCACGGCATCGAGCCGGACGCGCTGGTGACGCGGCTGGCGAGCCGGATGCGCGACAACGAGATGCGCGAGGAGCGCCTCCGCAAGCGGTTCGAGCTGCCGCCGTTCCTCAAGCACTTCGCCACCAACCTGAACCAGCTGGCGCGCCAGGACAAGGTCCCGCCGGTGTTCGGCCGCGATCTGGAGATGGATCAGGTGCTCGAAGTGCTCTGCCACCGCGAGCGCGCCAACTCGGTGTTGCTGCTCGGCGAACCCGGCGTCGGCAAGACCGCGATTGCCGAGGCGCTGGCGCGGCGGATCGAGTTCGAGCCCGAGAAAGTGCCGGTCCGGCTGCGCGACTGCCAGATCGTCAACCTGCAGATGAACACCATGGTGGCGGGGACGATGCTGCGGGGGATGTTCGAAGACCGCATCCAGAACGTGATCCGCGAGATCAAGGAGCGGCCCAACCTGATCCTGTTCATCGACGAAGTGCACACGATGATCGGCGCGGGGTCGGCGCTCGGGGCCCCGTCCGACGCCGCCAATGTCTTCAAGTCGGTGCTGGCGCGCGGCGAGGTGCGGATCATCGGCGCCACCACGCTCAGCGAGTACAAGGAGTTCATCCAGGAGGACGAGGCGCTGGCGCGCCGCTTCCGGACGGTGCAGGTCAACGAGCCGTCACTCGAGGAGACCCGCCACATCCTCTACAGCATCCGCCCCAGGCTGGAGCGCAACTACTCGGTGCGGATCAAGGACGAAGCGATCGAAACCGCGCTCGAGATGTCGCCGCGCTACATGCGCCACCTGCAGCTGCCCGACAAGGTCATCGGCTGGCTGGACACCGCCGCCGTCAAGGCGGAGATTGGCCGGCGCTGGGAAGTCACCGCCGCCGATGTCGTCAGCGTGATCTCGAAGATCGCGCAGATTCCCGAGGACATGGTGTTTCGCGAGGTCTCCACCCGGTTCAAGGACATGGAGACCCGGCTGGGGACGCGGGTGGTCGGCCAGCGCCAGGCGATCGACGCGGTGGCGCGCCGCCTGGTGCTGAACAAGGGGCCGCTCAAGGACGGATTCGATCGGCCCGATGGCGTGCTGCTGTTTCTCGGTCCGACCGGCGTCGGCAAGACGGAGCTGGCGAAGTCGGTGGCGGCGTTCCTCTTCGGCGACGAGAAGAAGATGGTCCGGGTGGACATGTCGGAGTACCAGGACGGCGCGGTCGGAGTCGACAAGCTGATCGGCATGCCCCGCGGCATCGTCGGCTCGGAACGCGGCGGCGTGCTGACCAACCAGCTCAAGGACACGCCGTACTGCGTGGTCCTGCTCGACGAGGTCGAGAAGGCCAGCCCGAGCATGCTGAACGTCTTCCTCCAGGCCTTCGACGAGGGTTGGATCACGGACGGGCGTGGCAAACGGGTCTACCTGAGCGACGCCATCGTCATCATGACGTCGAACATCGGATCCGAGTGCTTCAGGAAACTGAGCAGCCCGCTGGGCTTTCTCTCGAAGCAGGTTGGCGTCGAGCAGGTGCAGGGAGAGATCGCGCGGGAGCTGGAACGCCGCTTCTCGCCGGAATTCCGCAACCGCATCGACGAGGTGGTGATCTTCCGGCCGCTGGCCAAGGAGGAAGTCCGGCAGATTACCGGGCAGCAGATCGCCAGGATTGAGGCGGCGCTCGCGAAGGGCGGCAAGACGCTGCGGGTCAGCCCGGAGGCGCTGGAGCAACTGGTCACGGAAGGCTACAGCCTCGCCTACGGCGCGCGCTTCCTGAAGCGTGTGATCGAGACGCGGATCAAACTGCCGATCAGCCAGCGCTGGGCCGAAGGGCAGGCGTTCGCGGCGGAGCTCCGCGACGGCCGTGTCGAAATCGACGTGACGCCGGCCGGCAGCGGGCTGTCGCGGCTGGCGGCGATTGCCTGAGAGACCTCCGCGCCGCGCGCCCGGGACTGGCCGCCGCTCAGCGGCGATCGAGCGGCTTGTCAGTCGGAAAGAGGCACGGCCTAACCCTGAAGCGACCTGGCGATGAGCACGGCGCTGGCGGCGGCGGTTGCGGTATTCAGAAAGTTGAGCACGTCGTTGTTCAGGATCCCCGGCCCTTCGAGGCTTGCGGCCAGCGCGCTCTCGGCGAACGCCCCGATGGTGGCGCCGGCAACGACGGGCAGCAGCGCGTTCGATGGAATCAATCCGCTGGCGGCGCCGAGCGCCGCCAGGACCAGACCATCCAGCCACTCCACCCGGCCGTCAGCAGGATCGCGGCGCCGAGCAGCGCACCACCGATCGCGCCGCCAGGCGTCAGCGTCCTGGCGGCATAGCCCGCGCCCGCCGCCGCGGCATTGACGGCGACGGCCATCAGGAAGTGGACGACCACGGTGTGATCGAGCGCGGCGAGGGCGTCGCCGCTGACCAGCGACAACCACCACAGGACCGCGGCCGCGGTGGCCGGTACCGAGAGGTTGTCGTCGAGGCCGATGGGTATCGTCTCGACCGCCGCCGCGGCGAGCGCCGCGAGGAGCGGGCCGGCGAGCGAGAACCAGACGTACGGCGGCGGCACGATCACCGGCCGGCACCACCAGCACAGTGCCGCACCGGCGACGCTGCCGACCGCGACGAAAGCGACGGTCCCGGCAAGTGACTTCGACGGGTTCCAGGGCAGGCGGCGCCCGCCGGCGCGGCTGCCCACCAGCGCCGCGGCGCCGTCCCCGAATGCCAGGATGCCCCAGGCGGCAGCGACGATGTCGCGGCGGTCGGGGAGCAGGACAATCAGGAGCAGCACCGCAAGGGGATGAAGCGCCACGCCGGAGAGGTAGCGCCGGCGGCGTTCCGATTCGCGGTAGACGTCAGGGGCGGCGCGCGGCAGGACGTAGAGTGTGCACGTCAGGACCACGCCGACCAGTACCGCTGCCTCCCACCAGGCGACGAAGGGCAGCAGCAGCGCCAGGCTGCCGACCGCGGCGTGAAAGATCCGGCGGGCATCCGCGGCGAAGCGCGGCGCGGTTCGCATCAGGCGGGCGGCGAGTGCCGCGTCCGCGTCCGCCAGTAGTCGAGCAGGTCGCGGAGCGTCCGGTCGATGGGGATGCGGGGTTCCCACCCGGTGTCCTCGGCGATCCGCGCCCGGCTGCCGCTGAGCGTCGGGATATCGCTCGGCCGCAGCCGCGCCGGGTCGACTTCGATACGGATGCTGGTCGACGACATGCCGACCAGGGCGTGGAGCAGGTCGCGCACCCGATAGGCGTGTCCGGAGCAGACGTTGTACGGCCGCCGCGCCCGGCCGCGCGAGACCACCAGCGGGTAGGCCCGCACCGTGTCGCGGACGTCGGTGATGTCGCGGCGGGCCTCGAGGTTGCCGACGCGCAGCACCGGCTCGCGCCGCCCGGCTTCGATCTCCGCCACCTGGCGCGCGAAGCTCGAGGTCACGTAGGCGTCCGACTGCCGCGGTCCGGCGTGATTGAAGGGGCGGACGACGAAGACGGCGACGCCGCCGGCGCGGGCGGCGAGGGTTTCCTGCGCCAGCTTGCTGACGCCGTAGGGATCCGCCGGCCCCAGCGGGTCATCCTCGGCCAACGGCTCGCTGGAGGGGCGGTAGACGAGCGCGGAGCCGGTGACCAGCACCGGGCAGGCGAGCCCGGCCTCGCGCACCGCCTCGAGGACGTGGTGCGTGCCGATGACGTTGACCCGCAGCGGACGCGCCGGATCGGTCCAGGAGTTGCCGACGTGCGCGACCCCGGCGCAGTGATAGATGACCGACGGCCGCAGCGCCGCGACCGCCTCCCGGACGGCGTCACGGTCGAGCAGGTCCACCGCCGTCCAGCGTACGCCTGGCGGTGCCTCGGCGGGCGGCCGGAGGCTGCCGCGAGCCCAGGCCGCGACGGGCGTCCCGCCTTCGAGCAGGTGTTCGATGAGGTGGCTGCCGGCGAACCCCGCGCCGCCGGTGACCAGGGCAGGACCAGGCACGGCGGCGCTCAGGGGCGTGTGCCGTACTGCGCGTCGAGGTAGGCGCGGAAAGCGGGATCGGCTTCCTTGATCGGCCGCCACCACCACTCGTTCTTCTGGAACCACTCGACCGTCTGCCGCATCCCGACGTCGAAGGGCACCTGCGGCGCCCAGCCCGCCGCCCGCAGCTTCGAGGTATCGACCGAATAGCGCCGGTCGTGTCCGGGGCGGTCGGCGACGGGACGGATCAGGCTGTGCGGCTTGCCGAGGAGGTCCAGAATCTGCTTCGTCAGGTCGGCGTTGCGGACGTGGTTGCCGCCGCCGACGTTGTAGACCTCGCCGGAAGTGCCGCGCTCGATCAGCATGTCCACCGCCCGGCAGTGATCGCTGACGTGCAGCCAGTCGCGCTCCTGCAGGCCGTCGCCGTAGAGCGGCACCGGGATGTCGTCGATGGCGTTGGTGATGAAGAGCGGAATCACCTTCTCGGGGAAGTGGAACGGGCCGTAGTTGTTCGAGGCGCGGGTGATGATCACCGGGACGTCGTAGGTGGCCCAGTAGCTGTAGGCCAGCCGGTCCGCCCCGGCCTTGCTGGCGGAATACGGATTCCTCGGCTTGAGCTCGTCGGTCTCGAGGCTGGCCCCCTCGAGCACCGCGCCGTAGACCTCGTCGGTCGAGATCTGCACGAAGCGGCGCAGCCCCGGCGCCTGGCGCGCGGCCTCGAGCAGCACGAAGGTCCCGAAGACGTCGGTGTTGATGAACTCGCCGGCGCTCATCAGCGACCGGTCGACATGGGTCTCGGCGGCGAAATGGACGACGACGTTCGCGCCGCCGACGATCGGCGCGACCACTCCCGGATCGGCGACGTCCCCCTGGACGAAAGTGTGCCGCGGGTGGTTGAGGACCTCCTGCAGGTTCTCCATCCGCCCGGCGTAGGTGAGCTTGTCGAGGGTGGTGATCTGCCAGTCGGGATGCACCGCCAGCGCGTAGCGGACGAAGTTCGAGCCGATGAAGCCGGCGCCGCCGGTCACCACCACGTTAACCATCTTTGCGCGTCCAGTCGTACGGCAGCGTGCCGTGCGGCTCGAGCCGGTACTCGTCGGGCTCGGCGTAGTTGTAGGGAATGTTGGGGATGTTGACGACCAGCGACGGCTCGGTGCTGATGCACTTCCAGCCGTGGTAGACCAGGTTCGGCACCTGCACCAGGGTCGGATTCTGCGACCCGAGGAAGAACTCGTTGACCGCGCCATTGGTCGGCGATCCCTCGCGGGTGTCGATCAGCACCAGCTTGACCATGCCGGCGACGCAGGCGAAATTGTCCACCTGCTCGCGGTGGTAGTGCCAGGCCTTGACCACGCCCGGATAGGTCGCCGACAGGTAGGCCTGTCCGAACGCCGTGAACAGCGAGGTCTCGTCGGCGCGGATGATTTCCATCAGCCATCCCCGCTCGTCGGGCATCACCTTCATCGTCTTGGTCTTGACGCCGGCGATGAGCTCGCGCGTCGGCTTGGCGTATTTACTCAGTTCTGCCATAGACGGACTTTACCAGCGGATGCCGACTTCAGAGTTGTCGCCGAGCATGAAGCGGTACGCCGAAGGCTTCACCGGCAGGCGGTAGATGCGCACGTTCTTGCCGATCAGGCTGTCTTCCACCCGGTTGACGAGGTCGCTGATGCTGCTGCCTTCGAGGATGATGCTGTGCTCCACCTCGGAGCTGCGGATCTCGGCGTCGTTCATGATCGAGGTGAAGGGGCCGACGTAGGCGTCGATGATGCGGGCGCGGGCGCCAATCACCACCGGTCCGCGCACCACCGACCGCTCGATCACCGCGCCGGCCTCGACGATGACCTTGCCCTCGACCCGCGATTCCGCGTCGACGCTGCCGTCGATGCGCCGGGCAATGGTGTCGAGGATCAGCCGGTTGGCCTCCAGCATGTCGTCGAGCTTGCCGGTGTCCTTCCACCAGCCGTCGACGATGTGCGGCCGCACTTCGAGGCCGCGGTCGATCAGGTCCTGGATGGCATCGGTGATCTCGAGCTCGTTGCGGAAGCTGGGGCGGATCCGCCGCACCGATTCGAACACCGCCGGGGAGAACATGTAGACGCCGACCAGCGCCAGGTCGCTCTTCGGCTCCTTCGGCTTCTCGATCAGCCGCACCACCCGCCCCTGGTCGAGCTCCGCGACGCCGAACATCTGCGGGTCGGGCACTTTGGCGAGCAGGATCTGGGCGGCCGGCGCCTCCCGGACGAACTCCTCGACGAACCCGGTGATGCCTTTGTTCAGCAGGTTGTCGCCGAGATACATCACGAACGGCTCGCCGGCAATGAACGACTCACTGATCAGGACCGCGTGCGCCAGCCCCCGCGGTGCGTCCTGCTCGATGTAGGTGATCCGGATGCCCCAGGCCGAGCCGTCGCCGACCGCCGCCCGGATCTCCGCCTGGGTCTCGCCGACGACGATGCCGATGTCGCGGATGCCGGCGGCCACCAGCGCCTCGATGCCGTAGAACAGCACCGGCTTGTTGGCCACCGGGACCAGCTGCTTGGCGCTCGTGTAGGTCAGCGGCCGCAGCCGCGTGCCCTTGCCGCCGCTCAGGATCAGCCCCTTCACCGGCTGCCCTGCTGGCCGCCGAAGGCGCCGAAGAGGTTCGAGAAGGTGCCGATCCCCGCCAGGGTGAAGGAGAGGTTGAACCGCTTGTCCTGCTGGAGTCCGTACGCTGCCAAGCTGCCTCCGTAGTTGAAATTCTGGTATTCGACCGCGATGCCGCAGCACTGCGAGTTGTAGTAGCCGGTATACCGCTGCTGGAGGAAGCTGTCGCGCTTGAGGTCGTAATTGAAGGTGTAGCTGCCGCCGACCCGCCCGCCGACGCTATGGAGGTTGGTCGCGGCGTTGAGGTAATTGGTCGCCCCCGCCTCGTTGTTGAACCCCGGCAGGGTGGGAATGTAGCGCCGCTGGCTCCACCCCGCGCTCGCCTGAATCCAGTTCGCCCAGCTCATGCTGCCGTTGGTGGCCAGGGTCCGCAACGTGTGCGCGGTGGGATCCCACTCGGTGCGGAACTCCCCCTGCACGCGGTCGGTCGGCGCCGCCCGGATCTGCAGCGCCACCGGCGAGAAATGGGTCGGCGCGCTCCCGGTCGTGAAGCTGCTCTGATACTGGCGGTCGTACCGCGCCGCCTGCGAGTTGGTGTAGTAGCTCTGCGACACGACGGCCGTCAGGATCTCCCGCGACGTCTCCTTCTTGGCATAGAGCCGGTTCGACACCCCGTAATTGAGCCGCGTTGTCCCGCCGACGATGTAGTCGGGGCCCTCGAGCTGGACGATGTGGTTGAAGTTGTCGACCGCGGTGGTGCGCTGGATCGAGAGGGTCGGCTCGATGACGTGCTTGAACTTCTGGGCGTAGCCGCGGCCCGGGGTGTTCCAGATGCGGTTGAAGACCGGTCCGGTGATGCGGGTCTGGAAGTCGAACAGCCGGCGGCCGATGCCCTCCGGGACCTGCACGCCCTTGGCGTCGAGGCTCTCGGTCCAGTAGGTGGCGCGCCAGCTGACGGTCGAGTTGAGCGTCAGGAACGGCCAGCGGGTGAACGGAATCCGCAGCGTCGGGTTGACGTCCATGCGGGTCAGCCCCTGATCGCGGGTGCGGATCTTGTTGGTGGTGGTGCTGCGCGCCAGGGTGACGTACTCGGAGTTGACGCCGAAGTAGAGCGGCGAGGCGCCAATCTTGCGCTCGCCGCGGCTGAGCGAGATGCGCGGCACCGAGCCGGTGGTGGCGTAAGTGGCCGTACCCTCGAAGTAGTCGTTGCGGTCGGCGGTGCCGCTGAAGGAGTACGGTCCCCAGTTGCCGGCGACGTTGCCGCCGAAGCGCCGGGTGCGCCGGGTGGCATTGTAGATGTTCTGCTGGTAGCGCTGCTGCGAGACGATGCTCGAGTAGTAGTCGACGTTGGCGCGGGCGTGGAGGTTGAGCGGCAGCCGCTGGGTCATGTCCCCGGCGATGGTGTAGCTGCGCTGCCCGGGGTAGACGCTGGAGACGCCGTTGGCCTGCTGGAAGGTCGTCGGGTGCTCGTTGAGCAGCGAGAAGCGGCTGTTGCCGGACGAGCCGGGGCCGCGGATGTAGCGATATTCGCCGCCCACCCCCTGCCCGGTCTTCGAGAACCAGTCGTGATAGAGGGTCGCGTCCTGGCTGCGGGAGATGGCCCAGAAGAAGGCGTTGCTCAGCGACTGGCCGCGCGCCGTGGTCGAGCCGTAGGTCGGAATCAGCAGGCCGGTGGCGCGGTCGTCCTTCTGGATCGGGTAGTAGAGGATCGGCAGATACATCAGCGGCACGTTCTTGACGCGGAAGATCCCGTTCTGCAGCAGCGCGTAGTCGTCGAGAGTGATGGTGATCGTCCGGGACTGCATCTCCCAGCGCGGCGTCGGCTGCACGCAGGTAGTGAAGTTGCCGCGGACGAGGCGGTACTTCTTGGGGCCGATCTTGTGGATCTCGTCGCCGCGGAACAGCAGATCCGGCTCCTGGGTGCCGAAGATGCCAGGGCTGGGCTTGTCGCGCAGCACCGCGGTGCCGCTCGCCATGTAGAAGGTCCCGGTCCGCGTCCTGGTGTTGAACTCCATCCGCTCGGCGTTGATGCGGTTGCCGCCCGAGACGTAGAGCACGTTGCCGGTGGCGATGACCCGCCCCTCGGTCTGGAAGCTCTCCATGTGATCGGCGAAGAGCTGCATCTCGTCGCAGTCGATCTGGACCGGGGCGTCGGCGGTGCCGTCGAGGGTGAAGTGGTTCTCGTGCTCGTCGGTGACCTTCTGGAACGTCATGTTCTTCTGTTCGTAGAGCTTGCACCCCGCCATGTTCTGGGCATGAACCGCGGCCGGGGCAAAGGCCCACTCGAACACGACGGAGAGGATCAGGAGGATGCTGAGACGAACCATGCAATCCGCGGTGAGAGGCGTGGAATCAGCGAAGAATATCACGCAGGGGGCCGATCAGAAAGATGGAACCGGCCGCGACCACGGGGCGTCCCCGGCGCCGTGCATGGGCCAGGGCGGCGGCAGGATCCGCCACCGCCTCGACGGGCACCCGCCCGCCCGAGGCCTGGTCCGCCAGCCGGGCCAGCGCCTCGGCGGGAAGCGCCCGCTCGCCGGGCGCGGTCGTGCAGACGATCGCGCCCCATCGGTCGGCGGCGTTCCCGACCAGCGCCGCGAGCATGCCGGCGACGTCCTTGTCGCCCATCGCGCCGAAGACGAGGGTGAGGTCGGCGGTCCCCGCCTCGGCCAGGTAGGCGGCCAGCGCCTTCGCGCCCGCCGGATTGTGCGCCGCATCGAGGGTCACGGGGATGCCGTCGAGATCGAAGTGCTCGAGCCGCGCCGGCCAGTGCACCTCGGTCAGCCCGGCGCCGACCGCGCCGGCGGGCACCGGCACGTCCAGCCGCGCGAGCGCTTCGAGCACCGCCACCGCCACCGCCGCGTTGGCGCGCTGATGCGCCCCCTCGAGCCCGAGCCTGAGGCCGCTCAGGGTCCAGGCCTCGGTGCGGACGTCGACGCGGCCGTCGCCTCGCGGTGAGACGGTCACGCGATTGCCGGCAATCACGAGCGGGGCGCCGCGCGCCTCAGCCACTGCCCTGATGACGCGGCCGGCCGCCTCCGGCAGGGGCCCGCAGACGACGGGCACGCCCGGCCTGATGATGCCCGCCTTCTCCGCGGCAATCGATGCGATGGTCGGGCCGAGCTGGGCCTGATGGTCGAGATCGATGGAGGTGATGGCGGTGACGATGGGCGCCACCACGTTGGTGGCGTCGAGCCGTCCGCCGAGCCCGACTTCGAGCACGGCGATGTCGACGCCGTGGCGGCGGAAGAGCTCGAAGGCGACCGCGGTGGTGCACTCGAAGAACGTCGGCAGCGACTCGAGGGTGCCGTCGGCGACGAGCTGCCGGGCCGCATCCTCGACGCGCGCTGCCGCGGACCGGAGGTCGTTGCTGCCGACCTCGCGCCCCGAGAGCGCGAAGCGCTCCTCGAGGCGGACCAGGTGCGGGGAGGTGTAGCGCCCGGTCCGGTGGCCGGCGGCCGCCAGGGCGGTGTCGACCATCGCGGTGACCGATCCCTTGCCGTTGGTTCCGGCGACGAGCAGCGGACGGAAGGCGCGCTCGGGGTGATCGAGCGCGGCGCAGAGCCTGGAGATGTTCTCGAGGCCGAACTTCATCCCCAGGCGTTCGAGGCTGAAGAGAAACGCGATGGGGTCGCGCACGGGCCTAGGCCGGGGCGTGCGGGGTCTCGGGCTCGGGCGGGGCCACCGGCGCCGCCGGCTGCCGGCCGGCGCCGCCGAAGCGCAGCACCCGGACGACGGCGGCCTTGAGCTCGCGGCGATCGACGACGAGATCGAGCATGCCGTG
>JBDTOB010000043.1:0-12698 GCA_039933435.1 Acidobacteriota bacterium
GCGGCTGCTGGTGGCCTCGCTGCTGCTCTGGCGGCGCGTCCTCGACGAGCCGCGGGCGCTGACGATCTGGGAGCGGATCCGGCGCGCGGTCTCGCTCGTGCTCGCCATCCTCGTCGCGGCCGCGATCGCGCTCGCGATCGCGCGCCCGGCGCCGCGGTCGGCGGCACCGGCAACAGCGGGCGGACGCGTGCTCATCGTCCTCGACTCGTCGTGGTCGATGCGGACGCAGACCCGCAGCGGCGAGTCCCGATGGGAGCGGGCGATCGCCGAGGCGCGACGGATTGCCGCCGCCGAGTCGGTTGTCCCGGTGGCCCTGGCGACCACCGCCGACGGGCTGATCGAGGGACCGACGACCGACACCACGCTGCTCGACGCGGCGATCGACCGCGCCGCGCCGTCGGGCGGCGACCCGGCCGCGTGGCCGGCGCTCGCCGGCGCCGACACGGTCCACTTCATCACCGACGGCGCGGCGGCGCGGCGGCTGCCCGCGGGTGTCGTGGTGCACTCGGTGTTCGAGGCCGCGGCCAACGTCGGCATCACGGCCTTCGACGTGCGACCGTCGGCCGCCGCGGGCGAGGCCGCGGCGGCCTACCTCGAAGTAGGCAATTTCGCGCCAGCGCCGCAGAGCGTGCGGGTGATCATCACCCGCGGCGCCGCGGTGATTCTCGATCGCCGCGCCCCCATCGGGACGGGAGAGACGCTGCGTCAGGTCCTGCCGATCGCGCGCGGCGGCGACGCCGCGCTGCACGCCCGCGTCGAGGCGCCGCGGAATGCGCTGGCCATCGACGACGACGCCTTTGCGTGGATGGCGCATGCACGGAGCCTGCGCATCACCGTCGTCGGCCGGCAGAGCGCATGGCTGCGGCCGCTGCTCACCGGCGATCCCGAGGTGACGCCGCTGTTCGTCGACCCGTCGCGCTACGAGCTGGCGGTGGGCGACCGCGCCGACGCCGCACCGGTGCCCGACCTCTACATCTTCGACCGCTGGTCGCCGCCCGAGCCGGGCGCCGTCCCGGCCATCTATGTGGCACCGCCGCCGGATACCCCATGGCTGGCGCCCCCCGCATCCGGGGAGTCGGCGCGGGCGTGGGATCCGAGCGACGAGCGGCGGCCGCGCTGGGAGACGGCCGGAAGCCATCCGGTGGTACGCGGCGTCGATGCCGTGACCTTCAGGATCGAGGCGGCGCGGCCCTATGGCGGCGGGCTGACGCCGATTGCGCGATCCACCAGGGGCACGCCGCTCGTCTCGGTGAGCGAGACCGGCACGCGGCGGCTGGTCGTCATCGCCTTCGGCCCGGATCAATCGAATCTGGCCTCGGCGCCCGGCTTTCCCGTGCTGATGGGCAATGCGATGGACTGGCTGCTGCAGCCCGATGCGCGGCCGTCGCAGCCGGCGGGCCTCGCCGCCTTCACGCCGACGACCGAAGCCGTGATCGATCCAGCGGGACATCCGGTCGCGCTGGCGCGGGTCCCGGGGGCGGCGCTGGCGATGCTGCGCCAGCCGGGCCTCTACGTCGCGGCAGCGGGCGGCGCCAGGAGCACGGTGGCGGTCAACATCGCCGACCCGCAGATCTCGAACACCGCGCGCACCACGCTCGGGCCCGGCAGCCGCGCCCGCGCCGTCACCAGCGGCGGGTCGGAGCGCGCCTGGTGGCTCTATGCGGCGGCGGCGGCTTTCATGCTCGCGCTCGTCGAATGGTGGACGTGGCAGCGGCGGATCACGGTATGACGCGGGGCGCGGCCAGATATCGGCGCACGACATGTTGACCTGGAGCCATCCCGCCGCGCTCTGGCTGCTGGCGGCGGTACCGCTGGTGTGGCTGGCGCTGCCGGTGTCGCGCACCACCTTCAACCGGCGGCAGCGCTGGCTGCAGGCGGTGGTGCGATCACTGCTGCTGGCGGCGCTGGCGGCGGCCATCGCCCGCCCGGCGATCTCGAGCGCCTCTTCCCGGCAGTCGATCGTCTACGCCGTCGACGTCTCGCACAGCATCTCGAGTGCGGCGATCGAGGCGGCCGCCCGGACAATCGATAACCTCAACGCCTCCCTGCAGCCGGCGCACGCCAGCGTCGTCGCCTTTGGCCGCTCGACCGCGGTGCTCGAGAATACCAGCGCGCTCCGCCGCCTCGCGCAGCTCGATCCGGCAGCGCCTGCCGGCGCCGTGGTCGATCGCGCCGGCACCGATCTCGAAATGGCGATCAACGCCGCCCGCGCCGAGCTGGTCCCGGGCTACGTGCCGCGGCTGGTGCTCTTCAGCGACGGCCGGGCAACGGCGGGCAGCACCGAGGCGGCGCTGGCCGGCCTGATCGCCGCCCGCGTGCCACTCTCCGTCGAGCCGCTCGCGGTGCGCTCGCTGGGGGATACCTGGATCGACAGCCTCGAGCTGCCCGACCGCGCCGCCGCGGGCGCCGCGTTCACGGCCGCGATCGGCGTCGGCAGCCAGCGCGGCGGACGGGCCGTCGTGGAACTGCGGGCCGACGACCGCGTCATCGCCTCCGGGACGGTGGACCTGGCGACCGGGACCACCGCCGTCACCCTGAACGCCGTGCTCGACAGCGCCGGCGCCCATGTCCTCAGGGCCAGCGTCACCGCGGCCGGGGACGCGCTGGCCGGGAACAACTCGCTGGCGCGGGGGATGTGGGCCGACGCCCCGACCGAGGTGCTCTACGTCGAAAGCACGCCGGCCAGCGCCCGGTATCTGTCGAGCGCGCTGACGAAATCCGGCTTCAAGGTGACCGTCCGTCCACCCGCCGCGCTGCCCGCCACCGAGCGGGAGCTCGACCCCTTCGACCTCGTCGTTCTCAGCGACGTTCCCCGCGCCTCCCTGAGCGCGCCGGCGATGTCGGCGCTCACCGGCTGGGTGGAGCGCGGCGGCGGCGGGCTGCTGGTCGCCGGGGGCGCGGCCATTTTTGGCGAAGGCGGCTACCGGAACTCGCCGATCGAACGGCTCACGCCGGTGACTTTCGAGCGGCGCGACGAGCCGGAGGTCGCGCTCATCCTGGTGCTCGATCGATCGTGGAGCATGGCGGGCACCTCCATGGACCTGTGCAAGGCGGCGGCGCAGGCCGCGGTCGATGTCATGACCGACGAGCAGTCCCTCGGCGTGCTGACCTTCAACGACCAGTTCGCCTGGGATATCCCGCTGCGCAACGTCGGCCAGAATCGCGACGACATCCGCCAGAAGATTGCCGCCATCGAACCGGGAGGCCATACGCTGATCTTCCCCGCGGTCGAGCAGGCCTATCTGGCCCTGCACACCGCCAAGGCCCGCGCCAAGCACGTGCTGCTGCTCTCCGACGGGCGCTCGTACCCGGACGACTATGAAGGGCTGGTGTCGAAGATGGTGGCGGCCCGGATCACGGTCTCGACTATCGCGGTCGGGCCGTCGGCCGATCCGGACCTGCTGCGGAACATCGCCAAGTGGGGCAAGGGGCGCTCCTACCAGGTGTCGGACGCCAAGGAGCTGCCGCAGATCTTCGTCAAGGAGGCGAAGAACGCCGCCACCCCGGCGTTCGATGAAAAGCCGATCACCGCGGTCGTCAAGACGCCGGCCTTCCTCGGCGGCCTCGACCTGACCCGCATGCCGCCGCTCAAAGGACGGACCGCGACCGTCCTCAAGGACACCGCCCTGGAAGTCGTCGCCACCGAGGACGGCGACCCGCTGCTGGCGTTCTGGCCGATCGGCCTCGGCCGGACGGCGGTGTTCGCGTCGGACGTCAAGGACCGCTGGGCGGCGGACTGGGTGACGTGGCGGGGCTACGGCCCGTTCTTCAGCGCCGTCGCCCGCGCCCTCGAGCGCCGGCGGCCGGCGGCCGCGACGCTCGATGTGACGCCGGGACCGGTGCATGGCGATGCGCGGATGGTAGGCGTCTCCCTCGAGGCGAGAGATGAGGCGGGACGGCGGCGGGACCTGCTGCGTCCGACGGTGCGGGTCCGCGCCGGCGTCGCGCCTGAACAGGACGTGGCGCTGCGGCAGGTGGCGCCGGGCCGGTACGAGGCCGCCGTCCTGACCGATGCCCGGGAACCGCTGGCGATCAGCCTCCCCGCCGGCGACCCGAAGGCCGCGCGCGGCATCGCCTCACGGATCGTGCTGCCCGATCCGGCGGCCGAATACCGGTTTCGCGCCGCCGACGAGGACGGCCTGCGCGCGCTGGCGGCAGCGACCGGCGGCGCGTGGCGGCCCGGCCCGGAAGCGCTGGCCAGCGGCGGCGCCGACCGCCGCAGCGAGCGTCACCCGCTGTGGCCGGCGCTGCTGACGGCCGCCCTCGCCCTTTGGCTGCTCGACATCCTGTTCAGGCGCGTTCGGGTCTTCGAGCCCGATGCCGGCCCCGCCGATGGACACTCCTCGTAACGCCTCGTCCAGCCCTTCATCGACCAACCACCTTGGCCCCGGCCGGCGCCGCATCGAGGGAGCCTGTTGGCGCCGGATATGCTGGGATGCAAGGTGAACGGTATGGTCGGGTGTGCGCGCACACCCCTGGAGGCAGCTCATGCGGCGACTGGCTGTGTTTCTCGTCCTGACCGCGTCGGTGACCCTCGCCGCGGCCCAGCCGCCGCGCATCACCCGCATCGAATTCAGGCCGGCCCCCGAAGAGGACGGAGGCGGGATGATCATCTCGCTCGTCGGCTCGGGAACCTGCAGCTACACCGTCGACTTCGGGGACGGCACCACCGAGCGACGCACGGCCGACCTGCCCGACCATTTCAGGCACGCCTATCAGGCTGACCACGAGTACCTGCTGGTGGCGACGCCGGCGGCCCCCTGCGAAGGCGGCGCCCGCGCCAGGCTCGACGTCCGCGCCATCAGGCGCGGCATCTGGATGGTCACCGTCGCGGCGGGGGCCTCGACCGAGCGGCCGGAGATTGCCGCGACCGTCGAAGGCCGCGGCGACTGCGCGGTGCTGCTGGATTTCGGCGACGGCAGCCAGCAGCGGCTGGAAGGCACGCTGCCGCTGCACGCGACGCACGTCTACGAGAAGACCGGCGCCTACACGCTGCACGCCGCGGCGGAAGTGCCGTGCCGCGGCGACGTGCAGCTCGAGGTCACCGTCCAGCGCTGAGCGCCGCTACTCAGAACAACCGCGGCGCGAACTCGTTGAGGTAATCGCGCCAGTTGATCCAGGTATGCCCGCCGGCGCTTTCCGAAAATGTCGCGTCGAGGCCATGCTTCTTGAGCAGGTCCACGGTGGCGCGCGACGTCGTGATCAGCCCGTCGTCCTTCCCGGTGGCGAACCACAGCACCCGCAACCCCTTGCGAAGCGACGGGTTGTCGAGCATCGCGGCGTTCTGTTTCTCCCAGTCGGCCGCGGGCGGCGGCCCGCCGGCCGCCGGCGCGGCAAGCGTGGCGGCTGCTGCCGGGGGCGCCGTTGCCGAGGGCGCCGTTGCCGCGGGCGCGGCGGGCGCCGGGGCGCCCCGCCCGGCCGGAGCCAGGCCTGGGAAGCCGCCAATCAATCCGGAGCTGAAGACCCCGATGTAGGCGAACTTGTCGAGATGCGGGATGGCGATGTGGAGCGTCTGGCTGCCCCCCATCGACAGCCCGGCAATGGCGGTGTGGGCCCGGTCCGTCAGCACCCGGTAGTGCTTCGCGACGTAGGGCATGACGTCCGTCGTGAAGTCCTGGACGAACTCCTGGGTGGCGTTGCGTCCGACGACGCCGCCGGTGGCGGGGCCTCGCGACGTGTGTCCCGCCGGCATCACGACCACCATCGGCTTCGCCTTCCCGGCGGCAATCAGGTTGTCGAGGATGAAGCCGGCGCGCCCCACCGACGTCCAGGCATCGTCGCTGTCCCCGGCCCCGTGGAGCAGGTAGAAGACCGGGTATTTCGCCGAGCCGGACTCGTAGCCGGGCGGGGTGTAGACGTGCATGCGGCGGAACGCCCCCAGCGCGCTCGAGTGGTAGGTGATCGCCGCGACCGCGCCGTGCGGGACGTCTTTGGTGTCCGTGAAGCTCGACCCCGGCACGATCACCAGACTCCAGACGTTGGTGTTCGACTCGCTGGTCGCGGGGTTCCTGGGGTCGATGGTCGACACGCCGTCGATGTTGAAGTTGTAGCGATAGGCCCCGGGATCGATCGGGCCGATGGTCACGTCCCAGATGCCGGACTCCGCCTTCGTCAGCTGCGTGGTCTGGCCGACGCCGGGGATGTCGCCGGCCGCGAGGCGGATCGCCTGGGCCTGCGGCGCATAGATGCGGAAGGTGATGTGTCGATCGGGCAGCACCTCGGGGGAGATGACCGCGGGCGCCTGCGCCCCGCGTCCGCCGCCGCGTCCGGCCGGCGCCGGCGGCGCGCCGGTGCGGCCTTCCTGCGCGAAGGCCATCGCGGCCGTGGAGAGCGTCACCAGGGCGGCCGCCGCCAGGCGGAACGTGTGTCTGCGCATCATCAAATCGGACTCCTTGTCAGTAGCGGCGCTTCTGCTGCCGGACCAGATCGAACTTGGCGGTATCGGCAACGGCCATCACTGCCATTACGCCGGCCTGGATGGGATCGCTTACCACGAGATCCGCGGCATCGGGGACGCTGCCGGCCATGTTCAGCGAGATCACGTAGAGGCCGTTGCGGCGGACGTCTTCCACCGCGCGGGTAATCTCGCCGCCCATCAGCGACCCGGCCAGCACCAGCAGCCGCACCCGCGGCAGGCGGACGACCGCCCGCACCGCGGCCGCCAGCTCCATCTCCCCCACCAGCGGAATGGTATCGACGGAAATCCGCTCGCCGCGGATGTTGTGACGGTCGGCCTCGGCGATGGCGCCGAGCGCCACCTGCCCGACCTGGGCGCCGCCCCCCATGACGACGATGCGCTTGCCGTAGATGCGGTTGAGCGAGGGCGTTTCCTCGAAACTGAGGACGCCGTCGACCTCGCCGAGATGCTGCGCCACCGCGCCGGCGTCGGCGCCCGAGGGGGTGAACTCGAAGTAGATGTCCGACTCCTGCCCATGGCTGTGCATATCGACGTAGGTGATGTTGGCGTCGTGATCCGCGAACACCCGGGTCAGCGCCGAGAGCATGCCGGGCCGATCCGAGACGGTAACGCGGACCGCGTGCACCTGCGGGGCCGCCATCAGGCTTCCGCCGCCACGGCGGCAATCAGCGCCTGGATGTAGCCGAAGGCGTGGGCGAACGCCTGCGCCCCTCCGGCGTCGCCGGGAATCGCCGGCACGTGGTCGGGCATCATCATGCCGTCGTAGCCGACCTCGCGATAGACCCGCATCGCGGCAAGCATGTCGATGTCGCCGTTGTCGATGAAGGTCTCCTGAAAGTCCAGGAACCGGCCGCGGATGTTGCGGAAGTGGACGTTGAAGATCTTCCCGCGCGAGCCGAAGTAGCGGATGACGTCGAAGATCTGCACGCCGGGCTTTTCGAGCATCTCCGAGATCGTGCCCTGACAGAAATTGAGGCCGTGCCAGGGGCTCTCGGCAATGCTGACGAACCGCTGCAGCCCCTCGACCCGGCCGAGCACGGTGTCGACGCCGCGGTAGCCCTTGCCCGGCGGCATCCCGGGGTCCTGCGGATGGCACGCCATGCGGACCTTGTATTCGGCGGCCACCGGGATGACCCGCTCGAGGAAGTAGGTGATGCGCTCCCAGTAGACGTCGGCATCGACCCGGCCGGCCTCGGTCAACGCCGGCTCCTGAGCCGCCTTGTCGTAGACGAACGTGCTGTAGGTCGAGGCGCCGCGCCCGGGCGTCCGCGCGGTGCGGATCACGCCGAGCAGCGTCAGGTTGTACTTGAGCGACGGGATGCCGGCGGCCGCCGCGTTACGGATCATCTGGCAGATGTCGTCGATCTCGCGGTCGCGATCCGGATTTCTGCCGAGCAGGATGTTCGGGTTCTCGGCGCCCGCCAGCGCGTTCGAGCTCATGGGCAGGGGTACCATGTCGAGGGCGACGCCGAACGACTCGACCCGGTCGCGCAGGCGCTTGAGGCCGTCCGCCGACCACGCCTGGTCGAGCCGTGCCGAGGGCAGGCGGCTGCAGATGTGCGTCACCCCCAGCGACGCCAGCACCGCCAGCACCTCGTCAGACGAATCGTGCTGGGTGCCGACCTTCATCCGCGACGCCGGAGGCGCGGCGGCGCGCCGCGGCAGCGGCCGCGCGGCAGCGACCGGTGCCTGGAGCGACCCCGCCGCGGCGGTGGCGGTGGCGGCGCGGAGGAAGCCGCGGCGATCGATCGGCGCGGTCACGACGCCGCCCCCTGCCACGCCGGCAGCAGCGCCCGGACCTCGGCCAGTTCGGCGGCGGTCAGCGGCACCAGCGGCGGCCGGACGCTGCCGCCGGTGAGCCCCACCATGTTCATCAGCTCCTTCATGACGGTGACTTCATGCCCCTTGCGCCGCGCCCGCAGGGCGTAGAGCGGCACCACGTAGTCGCGCATCAGCCGATCGAGCGTGGCGGCATCTCCGGCCGCGCCCGCGGTGTGCAACTGCAGCGAGATCGCCGGCGAGACGTTGGCGACGCTCGAGGTGAACGTCCGGATGCCGATCGCATAATAGGCCGGCACCAGGTCGTCACCGGCGCCGCCGATCCAGTGCAGCCGGTCGCCCACCCGCTGGCGGATGATCTGCAGCCGCCGGAGGTCTCCCTGTCCGTCCTTCCAGGCAATGAGCGTCGGGATCTCCGCGAGCCGCGCGACCAGCGCCGCGCCGGGATGGAACCAGTCGCGGCTGTAAATCAGCACGCCGAGCGGCGTCGCCGCGGCGATCGCCCGGTAATAGGCCGCCACGCCCTCGTCTTCCGGCGACGGGTAATACGGCGGAAACACCAGAATGCCGTCGGCGCCGGACGAGGCCGCCTGGCGCGCGAGATCGGCGCCCAGCGCGGCGTTGAATCCCGTCCCCGCGATCACCGGCACGCGCCCCGCGGCCTCCTCGACGACCGCCCGGACGACGGCCAGATGCTCGGCGGGCGTCAGCGAATACAGCTCGCCGGTGCCGCCGGCCGCGACCACCGCGGCCAGCGGCTGGCGGAGCATGGCGCGGAGGTTGCCCCGCAGCCCGTCGAGATCGACGGACAGATCCTGACGGAACGGCGTGACCGGAAACCCGATCACGCCGGTGAGCGCGGCGCGGAGCGCGCCGGGGGACATGGACATGGCGTGGCTCTCGGCTCTCAGCTGTCAGCCAGCCGTCAGCTACTTTTTCCCCGTATACGTCACCCGCCACACCGTATTGGCGGCGTCGTCGGTGACAATCAGCGCGCCGTCGCCGCCGACCGCGACGCCGACGGGGCGGCCCCAGACCTGGCCGTCGGCCGTGATGAAGCCGGTCAGGAAGTCCTGGTACTCGCCGGTCGGGACGCCGTTCTTGAGCGGCGTACGGATGATCTTGTAGCCGGTTCGCGCCGCCTTGTTCCAGGAGCCGTGCGAGGCCGAGAAGATGCTGTCGCGGTCTTCCGCCGGGAACATCTGGCCGGTATAGAAGACCATCTCGAGCGAGCCGCTGTGCGGCTGGAGCAGCACGTCCGGCACCTTGACCTGAGCCTTGAGCTCGGGGTGCTTGCCGGCGTGGCGGGGATCCTGATTGCCGCCGATGTAGTACCACGGCCATCCGTAGAAGCCGCCGTCCTCGACGTGGGTGATGTAGTCGGGCACGAGGTTGTCGCCGAGATTGTCGCGCTCGTTCACCGACACCCACAGCTGGCCGGTCTGCGGATGGATCGCCAGGCCAACGGCATTGCGGATGCCGGTCGCGTAGACGCGCCGTCCGCTGCCGTCGGGATTGAACTCGAGAATCGTAGCGCGGTCCTTCTCCCCGGGCGTGGTGTCCGGGTCGTCGACGTTGGAGCGCGATCCGACGCCGAGCAGCATCTTGCTGCCGTCCCTGGTGAAGACGATGTCGCGGGTGGAGTGGCCGCCGCCTGGGAACTGCCCCGTCACCATGACCTGCTGCGGCCCGCGCGCCTTGAGATCGCCCGGCTGATACGGGAAGCGGACGACCGAGTCGGTGTTGCCGATGTAGACGTATTCCGGCTTCGGACCGAGCGGGTAGAAGGCGATGCCGAAGGGGCGGTTCAGCCCGGCGGCGAACACCTCGACTTCCTGAGCCTTGCCGGCGGCGTCGACGCCGCGCAGCACCCGCACCCGGTTCTTGTCGGTTTCGGCGACGAACAGGTCGCCGTTCGGCGCCGCCCGCACCAGACGCGGCCCCTCGAGCTCGGAGGAGTACAGCGACACGGCATAGCCCGGCAGGGTCTGCGGCATCGCGCCGTCGGGCCGGGGCACGACCTTGGGACCGTTGCCGACCGCGGCCGTGGCAAACGGCTCCGGCAGATCCGCGGGCGTGATCTTGTGCATGGTGCCGACCTTCTCGGTCCGGTAGTCCGAGAACGGCGCGGGCGTCGGCGGCAGATCCTGCTGGCCGCCGGCGGCCATGCAGGCGGCGAGCACGGCCGCGAGCGGCAGACCGATCGAGACGGCCGCGGAGACACGGAGGCGTCGGGAGTGCAGGAACATGGACATGGTCACATCATCATCCTGTTGGGGCCCCGGCGGGGCAAGAGGTTTCAGCGGGCCTGGTCGCGCAGGTGCGCCTGGACGATCTGGTCGAAGCTGCGATCCGCGGGGAAGCCCATGGATTCGGCGCGGCTGGTGTTCCACGCCCCTGGCCAGCCCGCCACCATGCGGGCGATGCGGGCGTCGGGCTCCCAGCGCACGCGTCCGGCGGCCTCGGGGCCGGCGACGCGCGCCAGCGACTCGACCATCTCCCCCGCCGACACCGACAGGCCGGGCAGGTTCACCGACCGGCTGGCGCCGAACGCCTCCGGCGCCAGCTCGGCCCCGGCGATCAGGCACTCGATCACCGTCGACGGCGACAGCACCCAGATCCGCGCCTCCGGCGCCACCGGACAGACCGCCTCCTGGCCGCTCAGCGGCTCGCGGATGATGCCGCTCGCAAACGACGACGCCGCGGCATTGGGACGCCCCGGCCTGACGGTGATGGTCGGCAGCCGCAGGGCACGGCCGTCGAGAAATCCCTTGCGGGTGTAGTCCGCGAGCAGCAGCTCGCCGATCGCCTTCTGCGTGCCGTACGACGTCTGCGGGTTGAGCGCCGTGCCGTCGTCCACCATCGCCGGCAGCGCCCCGCCGTAGACCGCCACCGAGCTCGCGAACACGACGCGGGGGCGGTGGCCGGCCTCGCGGCAGGCCTCGAACAGCAGCCGGGTGGCGTCGACGTTGATCCGCATGCCCAGATCGAACTCCGCTTCGGCCATGCCGCTGACCACCGCCGCGAGGTGAAACACCACGTCGGTGTCGGGTCCGACGACTGTGCGCAGCACGCCGGCATCGCTGATGTCGCCGGTGACGACCAGCACGCGCAGATCCTCGAGCGGTAGCAGGGGGACGGTGTCGACGAGGGTGAGCTGGGCGATCGGCTGCGGCTGCCCGTCACTGCCGGCGAGCGTGCCGCGCCGCAGCAGCCGCGCGGCCAGGCGCTGTCCGAGGAACCCCGAGCCACCGCTGATGAGGATGCGCATCCCGCGATTATGTGCCGGGATCAGGGCTTCAGATAGACTGCTGCCGCTGATGCCTGCCCAGACGGCCCCGGTCCGTTCGCCGGACGAACACGCCGCGTACCGCAAGGTGACGTGGCGACTGCTGCCGTTCCTGATGCTCTGCTACGTCGCCGCCTATCTCGACCGCGTCAACGTCGGCTTCGCGCGCCTGCAGATGGTCGGCGATCTCGGCTTCAGCGACACGGTCTACGGCCTCGGCGCCGGGATGTTCTTCATCGGCTACTTCGTCTTCGAAGTGCCGAGCAACCTGATCCTGCACCGCGTCGGCGCCCGCATCTGGATTGGCCGGATCATGATCTCCTGGGGCCTGGTCTCGGCGCTGTTCATGTTCACGAAGACGCCGGCGATGTTCTACAGCCTGCGCTTCGCGCTCGGGGTCGCGGAGGCGGGGTTCTTCCCGGGCGTCGTCCTCTACCTGACCTACTGGTATCCGGCGGAACGGCGCGCCCGGATAATGGCGCTGTTCATGGCGGCCATCCCGATCGCCGGCATCTGCGGCGGCCCGCTCTCCGGCTGGATCATGCAATCGGCCGACGGGCTGCACGGCTGGCGCGGCTGGCAATGGCTCTTCCTCCTCGAAGCCCTCCCCGCCATCGTCATTGGCATCGCCGCCCTGTTCCATCTGGACAACGGAGTGCGCTCGGCCGGGTGGCTGAGCGAAGGTGAAAAGGCGCTGGTCGAGGGCGCGCTGGCGCGCGACCGGGCGCACCTGGTGGAGCATCGCTCGCTGGCCGCGGTCTTCGCCGACCGGCGGCTGTGGCGGATGTGCGGGATTTACTTCTGCTGCGTGATGGGGCAGTACGGCCTGACCTTCTGGATGCCGACGCTGGTGCAGGCGGCGGGCGTCCGCGGCGCGCTGCACATCGGCCTGGTGACCGCCGTTCCCTATACCGGCGCCGTGGCGGTGATGCTGCTCATCGGCCGCAGCGCCGACCGGCACCGGGAGCGCCGCTGGCACACCGCGGCGCCAATGGTCGCCGGGGCCATCGGGCTGACGCTCAGCGCGCTCGCCGGCACCCACACCACCGCGGCGATCGTCTGCCTGACGATCGCGGCCGCCGGGGTCCTGACCTGCGCGCCGCTTTTCTGGAGCCTGCCGACGGCGCTCCTGAGTGGCACCGCGGCGGCCGCCGGCCTCGCCGCGATCAACTCGGTCGGCAACCTCGCCGGCTTTGCCAGCCCCTACCTGGT
>JBDTOB010000044.1:0-12133 GCA_039933435.1 Acidobacteriota bacterium
AACCCGGAACCCGGAACCCGGAACCCGGAACCCGGAACCCGGAACCCGGAACCCTGAACCCCGCACCCTGAACCCCGAACCCGGAACCTGAACCCGGAACCCCGAACCCGGAACCCGGAACCTCTTCGCACCCTCCGACCAACTGTCCCCTCCACTGTCTCTCCCAGAGCACACCAAAGCTCAGCCGCTCGCGGGTCGAATCGCGGAAACAGGCCGAAATATATCGCTGGTCGGCGGGTGTCGGCAGGCGAGCAGCGGCAAGGGATTTGCGCCTGCAGTGACGACGCCTCATGTCTACTGCCAACCAGACGGTGCCCGACGTCTTCAGCGCGCGTGAAATCGCGCGGACCGCCGGAGTGCCGGTGGGTCGGGTGACGCGCCTGATTGCCGCGGGCGAGATCACCGCCGTCAACCGGCGCTACCTGACCTGCGCGGAGGCGATTCGGGCGGTGCGGCTGCTCCGCAGCGGCGGAGAGCGGGGCGCCGCGCTCTTCGGCCCGGCGGAGCCGGGCGAGCGGTCGCCTGCCGGGGCGCTGGCGGCCTCCGGGGCGCTGCACGCGCTGGTGCTGGCGGCGCTGGTGCTGCTGACGGCGGTCAGCAGCGCGGCCCCGCGCGCCGGATCCCAGGACCCGGTGCGGCTGGTGTTCCTGGCCCTGCCGGGGCCAGGCGGCGGGGGCGGCGGCGGGGGGTTGCGCCAGCCCGCGCCACCAGTCAAAGTCGCGCTGAAGGGCACGGCACCGGTGCCGAGCCCGGTGGCGTTGAAGATGGCCAGGCGGCCCGATCCCCCGCGGCCGGCGCCGGCGCCGGCGCCGCCGCGTCCGGCGGCAGTCGAGCCCGAGGCGCCGCGCGCCGTGCCGCCCCCGACGGTGCCTCCGGTCGAGGCGCCGGTGGTCTCTGCGCCGGCGGATGCGACCGACACGACCGGGACGATGGCCGACCAGGCGGCCAACGCCTCAAGGCGCGGCCGCGGCGATGGCGGCGGCGCCGGCACCGGCGCGGGAACGGGGCTCGGCGAAGGCAGCGGACCCGGCATCGGCGCCGGCTCCGGAGGCGGGACGGGGGGCGGGCCCTATCGTCCGGGCACCGGGATCACGCCGCCGGCGGTCCAGCGCGAGGTCAAGCCGGACTACACCGAGGAGGCGCGGCGGCGCGGCCTCAACGGCGACGTCGTGCTCGAGATCGTCGTCCGCCGCGACGGCTCGGTTGGCGACGTCCGGCTGCTCCAGGGCCTGGGCGGCGGGCTCGATCAGCGCGCCATCGATGCGGTGCGGCAGTGGCGGTTTTCCCCCGCCCGCCGCTTCGGCGTGCCGGTGGACGTGCTCGTGGAGATCGCGGTGGAGTTCAAGCTCAGATAGGCCAGGCTGGAAGGTACCCGATGGATACACTGCTCATTGCGGTCACGGTTCTCTCGCTCACCATGGCGATCGGCCTGGCGATCCTGACCACGCGTCTGCTCCGCGAGGACCGCGCCCGCGCCGAGGCGCGGATCGCCGCACTCACCCAGCTGTCGGCCGAACCGGAGCTCGAGCCGCCGCCGGCGCTCCTCGACGAACCGCTGCCGGTGACCACACCGGACGGATTCGTCGTGGAAGCACCGTCGATCTTCGCCGCGCGGGTGGAAGAGTCTCCCTGGGGCCGGCGCCTGGCGATTGCCGGCGCCCTGGCCGTCGTCGTCTCCGCCGGAATATTCGCCGCGCATGCGGCAGGCCCCTCGGCGCCGCCGGCGGCCGCGGCCGCCCCCGCGCCGCTGGAGCTGACGGCGCTCCGCTACACGCGCGATGCGCAGGGGCTCACCGTGTCGGGCTCGATACAGAATCCCGCAAGCGGCGTCCCGCTCTCCGGCGTCGTCGCCACTGTCTACGTGTTCGGACCCGGTGGCGCGTTTCTGACCAGCGGGCGCGCGCCGGTGGCGGCTTCCGCGCTCGCGCCGGGAGGGGACTCGCCGTTTCAGGTCACGCTGCCGGTCAACGGCGAGGTGGCGCGCTACCGCGTCGGCTTCCGCACCGCGGACGGGGCGGTGGTCGCGCACGTCGATCGGCGGAGTTCTGATACCGTGGCGAGCACGCAGGAGCAGCCATGACGTCGATGACCATCCAGCGGCTGTCGGCTCTTGCGGCGGCGGCCGCGGTCGGACTGCTGCTCGCCGCGCACCCCGAGGGGCACCCTCTCCAGGAGCCCGCGCCGCCGCCCGCCGCCGGCGACCGGCAGGAGTCGTTCCGTTTCCGGACCGGGGTCGAGCTCATCAACGTCACCGCGACCGTCACCGACCAGAGCGGCCACTTCGTGCCCAACCTGCAGCAGGAAGACTTCCGCGTCTACCAGGACAACGAGCTGCAGCCGATCACCCACTTCAACAGCGAACGGGTCCCGGTCAGTCTTGGCATCGCGCTCGACATCAGCGGCAGCATGGACGGCGAGAAAATGGCCGCCGCGCGCGATGCGCTCGGGCGCTTCCTCTCCCAGCTCCTCGAGCCGGACGACGAAGTCTTCCTCTACACCTTCGACAGCGCGGCAACGCTGGTCGAGGGCTGGACCACGGACAAGCGCCGGGTCAGCCTGGATCTGCGGCGGCTCGAGCCGCGGGGCGGGACGGCGATGTACGACGCGGTGGCGGAAGCCATCCCGCTGGCGCGCACGGGGCACAACCGCAAGAAGGCGCTGGTGATCATCTCCGACGGCAACGACACCAGCAGCCGCACCGACGTGTTGGCGGTGAAGCGGCTGATCCGGGAGAGTGAAGTGCTGGTGTATGCCGTCGGCATCGACAGCCAGGGCGAGTCGGGCTACTTTCCCATCGGCCAGGGAGGCGTCCGCCGCCCGCGCCCGCAGCCGCCGCGGATGCCGTTTCCGTTTCCCTTCCCGATGCCCGGCGGCCGGCGGCCGGCGCCGCCGCCCACCGGGCCGTCGTATCCTCCCGCGCCGCGCGGCGGATACGGGACCCCGAACGACGACCACGTCAACGTTGCCGCGCTGCGGGAGATCACCGACGACAGCGGCGGCCGCACCGAGATCATCCGCAGCCCCCGCGATCTCGATCCCGCGACCGCCGGCATCGCCGACGAATTGAGCCGCCAGTACTACCTGGGCTACGCCGCCACCGGCGTCAAGGACGGGCAATGGCACCCCATCCGGGTCGAGCTGCGCAACCCGGGCTACCGGGTGCGGGCGCGGCGCGGGTTCATCGCCACGCCCTGATCCGGCGCCTCACTTGCCCGAGCGGCGGGACCACGTCGGGCCGAGGCGGTCGGGCACGTCGAGCGCGGTGAAGACGCCGACGGTTTCCATGCGCTCCACCAGCTTCTCGCGCTGCTGCTCGAGCGCGTGCACCTTGTCGCCGAGGTTGGCGAGATGCTTTTCGTAGACGACCATCTCGCCCCAGTACTCGACCAGCATGTAGCGCGTCTCGGAGCCGATGTCCTGCAGGAACGAGCTCCCGAGGAACGACCGGCTGCGCCGCGACAGCTTCGTCCATGCGCCGTCGGCGCCGTACAGACTTTCGAACTCCTGCGCGGCCCCCGCGCGTATGTCGATCTGCCACACCACTGCGATCACGAGCCCTCCTCGATGCCTTCGACGGTCTTACTTCCTCAGCGAGATATTCCGGAAGCTGACGCGGCCGACGCCGTACTGCTCGATCTGCAGGCCGATCAGCCCCGCACTCCTGAAGTACGCCGGATCCTCATCCACGAGGATGGTCACGGCCCGGCCGTTGACGATGTGGGTCAGCTGATGACCGCGGGCGACGACGTGAATCCGGTTCCACTGGTCAACCTTGAAGACCTCCATCAGCGCATCGGCGTCGCCAAGTGTGCCGATGAGCCGCGGGCGCTTCCCCGGCTCCGTCCGGACGATGCCGCCGCGCCAGGCGACCTCGCGCCTGTCGGTGCCGCGGTCCTCCACGTTGCCGGCCATCAGCCGATCGTAGTCGTAGTCGAAGCCCGGACCATAGAGCGTCCACCTGGGATCCACCGGCACCGCAAGCGCCGGTCCCCGGCCGCGGCCGGCTGCCGCGGTCGCGGTCTGCCCGCCGCGCCCGCGCGTGAGATCGACGGCGCTGCGGTAGGCGATGCCGCTGTGGATGTCTCCCTCGAGCCTGACATCGACCTGCAGCTCGAAATCGGCGACCTCGCCCCCCTGCCAGATCAGATGCGTGGATCCGATGCGGCGCTCGGCGGTCGAGACCGCCGTGATCGCCCCGTTTTCGACCCGCCAGACCTCCGGGTTCCCGTCCCAGCCCTTGAGCGTGGCGCCGTCGAACAACGGCGTCCAGCCGCTGCGGTCGCTGTCATCCAGCGGCTCCGGCGGCACGAAGATCGACGGGATGCGGGGCGGCGCCGGCGATGCGGCGGCCGGAGGCGTCTGCTGCGCCGGAAGGCTGCCGCCGGCCAGGGCCACGCCCGCCGCCAGCACCCAGGCCGCTGAGAGTGCAGGATGAGTCATCGTTGATTCCGCCTCATAGTGGCACAGCTGTCAGGTCCCGGCCATCTGCGGTCCGCGCTCTCTCGTCTGTCAGCTCCCGGCTTCGACTGCAGGCCGGTATCGATAGCTGATCTATCATCCTCCCGTGCAACTTTACGCGGCGGCCGTCGGCCTGAGCGTGCTGGGCAGCTTTGGCGGCCTGCTCGCGGCATCCACTTTTCTCCTCCTCGGCGACGGCCTGCGGCTGAAAGTTGTGCCGTGGGCGATCAGCTACGCGGTCGGCACGCTGCTCGGCGTCTCGCTGCTGGCGCTCCTGCCGCAGGCGCTCGGCCGGCTCCCCCCCGCCACCGCGCTCGGGACGCTGCTGGCCGGGGTGCTGTCGTTCTTCCTCCTCGAAAAGCTGGTCCTCTGGCGCCACTGCCACGACACCACGGACTGCGAGGTCCACACCAGCAGCGCCGCCTCCCTCGTCATCGTCGGCGACGCCTTCCATACCTTCGTGGACGGGACGGTGATCGCCGCGGCGGTGCTGACCTCGATCCCGCTGGGCATCACCACGGCGCTGGCGGTGGCGACGCACGAGATTCCGCAGGAGGTGGGGGACGTCGCGATCCTCCTCCGCGCCGGCTATTCGCGCGGCCGCGCCTTCACTCTCAACCTGCTCTCGGGCCTGGGAGGGATCCTGGGGGCGGTCGCGATGCTGGCCGCCTCGAAGTCGATGCCGGGGGTGCTGCCCTACGTGCTGTCGTTCGCGGCGGGGAACTTTCTCTACGTGGCGATGTCGGACCTCATCCCCGACCTCCATCGCGGCGGTCTCGAAGGCGGGCCGATCCGGCAGCTACTGATGATCGGCGCCGGCATCCTCACCATCGTCGCACTCTGAACCAGGGTCGCGCTCGACCCCGGAGCCAGGCCGCGGCACTGTCCTCCGCCGGCGACGCCCGGACAGCCCGGCCGTGCGCCCTCGTCGGCAAAACCCTGACATTTCCTCGACTTTGGGCGGCTCTCTCCTGGTACCGACTTTGCGGTCGCAGTGGTATCGGTGATCCGGATCGCCTGCACGAAGGACCGCCCCAGCCAGGGCGGCCGGAGGTTTTGCGGCCATGAAGACCAGGTTTGGATTCGCAGTCATTATCAGCTTCGTTCTGGCGGCCCTGCTGGCGCTGCCCGGCGGAGCGTTCGCACAGGATCGCCGCGACGTGAAGGTGGCGGACGAGATCGGCCGCGTGCTGCGCTCGTACCCGCGCCTGACGATTTTCGACGACATCAACGCCTCGGTCGAGAACGGCGCGGTTGCGATCACCGGCAAGGTGACGATGCCGTACAAGAAGAGCGACCTCGAGAAGCGCATTGCCGCGATCGACGGCGTCCGCGCGGTGCGCAACGACATCGGCGTGCTGCCGGTCTCGCAGTACGACGACGACCTGCGCTACCGCGTCGCCCGCGCCATCTACGGCAACGCCTCGTTCTGGAATTACGCCGCCATGGCGTATCCCCCGATTCACGTCATCGTCGATGGCGGGCGGGTGACGCTGGCCGGCGTGGTGAACAGCAATGTCGAGCGGATGCTGGCCCGCTCGCTGGCCAGCGGCCTTGGCGAGCTGTCGGTGAAGAACGATCTGCGGATTGATTCGGAGACCCGCACCGAGTAAGCCGCGGGCAGGTTACGCGCTTGCCGCCGGTGGGGCCTCGCGGGCGCCCTTCCGGACGGCGAGCCAGATGAGCAGCGCCAGGACGGTGACCGCCGCCAGGAAGGCTCCCCCGAACAGCCACAGCGTCCGGTGCAGGATCGACTGGCTGTCCATCTCGACCCGCATATCCACCGGGGTTCCGTCGAGCCGGTCGGTGAGGTGCTGTTCCCAGGCGAGGATGTTGCCGCGCGCCGCGCCCCGGGCCTGCCCGGTGTCGAGGTCGCGGGCGTTGTGCCAGAGGATGCGGCTTGGCAGGTGCAGCCGGAAGGCCACGATTTCCGACCCGTCCCATCCGACCTTGCCGAGCGTGCCCGGGCGGAGCGCCGAGGCCCCGACCTTCTGCTCGTAGACGTGGTGCCCGCTCTCCTGTTCGAAGCGGTACTGCGACCACGAGAGCGGAGCGACCTCGTGCAGCCTGCGTACGTCGGAGACCGTCATGCGGATCTGGACGAAGCGGCGTCCGGCCCGGCGCCACGGCGGGCTGACGCGGGTCACGTCGGTGGCCGGCGACTCGTACGCGGCGCGGAGCCGGGCGGTATCGAGGCGGGCCGACGGATCGGGATTGAGGTCCAGGCCGCGCAGCGCGATCAGGGCGGGGATCGAGGCGTTGACGACCAGGGTCGCGGATCCGTCGATGGCCAGGAACAGATCCTCTTCGTACTCGTACTGCCTGCCGAACAACCCACCTTTGCACCCGCCGGCCGCGGCCAGGGCGCTCACCAGGACGGCGAGCACCACGGCTCGCGCAGATAGCGACATTCCCCGGATGATATACTGAATGTCCGCACGATCCCGCTGCTGAGCGCGCGCTCCTGCCCGGGACGAACGCCTCCTCAAACATGTCCCAGCGGCTTTTTCTGATCGACGGCAGCTCGCAGATGTACCGCGCCTACCACGCGATGCGCGGCGGCGGCCTGAGCGGCCCCGGCGGCCGGTCCACGCACGCCGTCTACATCTTCGTCACCATGCTCCGCAAGCTGCTCGCCGATCACGCGCCGCAGTTCATCGCCGCGTCGTTCGATCTCGCCGGGCCGACGTTCCGCTCGGAGATGGCCACCGACTACAAGGCCAACCGCGCGCCGATGCCGTCCGATCTCGCCGAGCAGATTCCCTGGGTCCACGAGGCCTGCGAGGCGCTCGGGGTCCCGATCCTCACCTACGAGCGCTTCGAGGCGGACGACGTCATCGGCACGCTGGCCGCGCAGGCCGTCGGGGCCGGCTTCGAGGTGGCGATCGTCACCGGCGACAAGGACTTCTTCCAGCTCGTGCACGACGGCCTCAAGGTCTACAACCCGCGCGACGACGGCACCTGGTACGACGCCGAGGGGGTGAAGGAGAAGTTCGGCGTGGCGCCCGAGCAGGTGGTTGACGTCCTCGCGCTGATGGGCGATTCGATCGACAACATCAAGGGCGTGCCGGGCATCGGCGAGAAGGGGGCGCGCGATCTGATCGCCACCTACGGCAACCTCGATGCGCTGCTGGAGCATGCCGGAGAGGTCTCGAACAAGCGGTATCGCGAGGGGCTGCTCGCCCATGCCGAGGATGCGCGGCAGAGTCGGACGCTGGCGCGGATTCGCACCGACGTGCCGGTCAGCTTCGACGCCGAGGGCCTGCGCTACCGGGGCGCGTCGCGCGAGCGCTGTTTCGAGCTGTTCACCAGGCTTGGCTTCCGGACCCTGGTCACCGAGTACGCCCCCGACGCGCAGACCATCGGCAAGGACTACGACGTTGTGCGCACCCCCGAGGCGCTGGCGCAGCTGGCTGCGGATCTCCACGCCGCCGGCCGATTCGGGTTCCGGGTGCTGCCGGATACCCCGACGGCGATGCGCGCCGGGATCGTCGGGCTGGCGTTTTCGACTGGTCCGCGCCAGGCGCGCTACGTGCCGCTGACGGTACGGCGGGCGGACGATTCGCTGTTCGCCTCGCACAATCCCGACAGCGCCCTGGCGGCGCTCGATCTGTTCGACGCGCTGGCGGTTCTCAAGCCGCTGTTCGAAGACCCGTCGCTCGCCAAGGTCGGGCACGACATCAAGTTCGACGCCATCGTCCTCGAGCGCCACGGCGTCGTCCTGGCCGGCGTCGAGACCGACACCATGCTCGCCAGCTACCTGCTGGATGCGACCCGTTCGTCACATCCGCTCGAGGAGCTGTCGCTCGAGCACGCCGGCTACCGGGCGCTGAAAGAGGAGGACGTCTGCGGGCGCGGCGCCAAGGCGATCGCGTTCGCGCAGGTCGCGCCCGACCGGGCGCTCGACTATGCCGGGGAGCGCGCCGACCTGGCGCTGCAGGTGTCCGGCCGGCTGCGCACGATGCTGCAGGCGGAGCAGCTCGAGGAGGTCTACCGCGATCTCGAGCTGCCGCTGATTCCGGTGCTGGTGGCGATCGAGCGCGCCGGGATCCGCATCGACGGCCCGTCGCTGGCGGCGCAGTCGCAGCACGTCGATCAGGAGCTGGCCAGCCGCAGCGCCAGCATCTTCGCGATGGCCGGGGAGGAGTTCAATATCAACTCCCCCAAGCAGCTGTCGGAGATCCTGTTCGACAAGCTGCAGCTGCCGGCGCTCAAGCGCAACGCCAAGACCAAGACCGCGTCCACGGCTGTAGAGGTGCTGGAGGAGCTGGCGCTGGCGCACGACCTGCCGCGGCTGATTCTCGAATGGCGGGCGCTGCAGAAGCTGAAGGGCACGTACATCGACGCGCTGCCGCAGCTGGTCAATCCCGAGACCGGCCGCGTCCACACCTGCTTCAACCAGGCGGTTGCCGCCACCGGGCGGCTGAGCAGCAGCGATCCCAACCTCCAGAACATCCCGATCCGGACGCCGCTCGGGCGGGAGATCCGCGGCGCCTTCATCGCCGACCCCGGGCACGTGCTGATCTCGGTCGATTACTCCCAGATCGAGCTGCGGGTGCTCGCCCATCTCTCGGGCGACGCCGCACTCATCCAGGCCTTCAGCGAGGGAGAGGACATCCACGATCGCACCGCGCTCAAGGTCTTCGGCACCGACAGCGGCCTGGGCGAGCACGAGCTGCGGCGGCGGGCGAAGATCATCAACTACGCGCTGCTCTACGGCAAGACCGCCTTCACGCTGGCGAAGGACATCGGCGTCACCCAGCAGGCGGCGCAGGATTTCATCAACGCCTACTTCGCCGGCTTCCCGGCGGTGCGGGCCTTCATCGACGATCTGCTGACGACGGCGCGGGAGTCGGGGGTGGTGAAGACGATGTTCGGGCGGCGGCGGCTGGTGCCGGAGCTGACCAGCCGCAACGGCCAGATTCGCGGCGCCGCCGAGCGGGTCGCGGTCAACCTGCCGATCCAGGGCAGCGCCGCCGACATCCTCAAGCGGGCGATGATCGACGTCCATCGCGCGCTGCCGTCGATTGCCGGCGGCCGCACCCGGATGATCCTGACGGTGCACGACGAGCTGTTGTTCGAGGCGCCGCGGGACGGGGCGGAGGCGGCGGCGGCGGCGCTGCGCGAACTGATGGAGCGCGCCGTGCCGCTGCGCGTGCCGCTGACCGTCGATGTCGGCGTCGGCGAGAACTGGAAAGAGGCGAAGCGCTGAGGCTCAGCGCGCCCAACGCCCCTTGAACGCTTCCCACTCGCCCATCATGCCGGCGAGCGCCTGCGCGTGATCGCGCCCCGGCAGCCGGGCGGCGCGATCGGGCAGGATGCCCTGGACCACGAGGCGATCGAGATCGGCCCTGAGGGTGGCGCCGCGATCCGGGGCGAGCGAGGCGCGCACCCACGCGGCGGTGGCCTGGTTCATGGCTTCCTCGAGATTGCCGCCGCCGCGGACCGCCGCCGGCAGCCAGTAGCCGGCCGACGCCGACCCGGCGTTCCTGGCGATCTCCGCGGTCATGCGCGCCGCGACGCGGTCGTAGAGCGGACGCCGATCCTCGGCCGGCTGCGCCAGCGCCTGCCGATCGATGGCGGTCGCCCACCAGTCGAGGACGCGTTCGTGCGCGCCGGCGCCCAGCACCACCGACGGATCGAGGACCGATTCGAACAGCGCCGCCGCGGCACCGAAGCGATCGTCGAGAAAGAGCGCTTCACCCATGCCGACGGCAAGCTCGAGGCGCTCGTGGCCGTCGAGCGGCCGCGCGTCCACGGCGCGCAGCGCCTCGATGGCGTCGGCGAGATCCGACGGCGCGGCGGTCTGGCGATAACGCTCGAGCTGAATCCGGCCGAGCACCACCCGGGCGCCGTCGGCCGTGGCGGGCACCTTGACGGCGTCGCGCGCGGCGCGCTCGGCGGCGTCGTACTGGCCCTGGTTGTACAGCCGGCGCGCTTCCGCGAGGGCGTCCCCCGCACGGACCGGAGCCCCCCCGAGCACGACCGCCACGAGCAGCAGGATCGCAGGCATGGGGGGATGGTAGCATAGCCGCCGCACCCTCTAAATGACTGGCTGTCATGAGGTTAATGAGGACCACCGGAGCAATGATGTTATAATTTTCCCCGATGGCGGAGCCGACCATTGTCCCCCGGTCGCAACACACAATTTCCCGCCGCGACGTCGATCCCGACGCGCTCAAAGTTCTGTATCGCCTGCAGGAGCACAATTACGTCGCCTACCTTGTCGGCGGCAGCGTGCGCGATCTGCTGCTGGCGCGGCGCCCCAAGGATTTCGACATCGGCACCTCGGCGCACCCGCACCAGGTCAAAAAGCTGTTCCGGAACTGCTGGATCATCGGCCGCCGGTTCCGGCTGGCGCACGTCAAGTACGGCACCAAGACGATCGAGGTGGCCACCTTCCGGCAGAACGTGACCGCCGAGCTGCCGCCAGATGCGGCCGCGGCCGAGGAAGCCGAGGCCGCGCAGGATGCGGCAAGCGAGAGCGTTGCCGAGCGGCGGCGCGCCGAAGATCATCTCATCCAGCGCGACAATACCTACGGCACCCCCGAGGAAGATGCCTTCCGGCGCGACTTCACCGTCAACGCGCTCTTCTACGACATCGGGACGTTTTCCATCATTGACTACGTCGGCGGCCTGCACGATCTCGAGCTGCGGCTGATCCGCTGCATCGGCGACCCGGATGTGCGGTTTCTCGAGGATCCGGTGCGCATGTTGCGCGCGGTGGTGCTGGCGGCGCGGCTGCAGTTCACCATCGACGAGCCGGTGCTCGACGCCATCTCGACCCACGCGCACGAGATCGCGCGCAGCGCGCCGGCGCGGCTGATCGAGGAGTTCTACAAGATTCTGCGGTCGGGGCACGCCGAGGAGGCCTTCCGGCAGCTGCGGGCCACCGGACTGCTGAAGGAGATCACCCCGGAGCTGTCGAGCGCCGGGGACCCCCTCTGGCGATCGGTGGCGGCGGCTGACCGCTACCGCGCGCGCTTTGCCGCGGCGCCGGAGTCGATGACCAACGCGGTGCTCGCCGGCACGCTGCTGCACCCGCTGGGGCTGCTCAGCCGCCGCCGCTTCCAGGCCGACGCGCTCGAGCGGCGGATCGAGCTGGGCATGCTGCCGATCGCGCGCCGAGACATCGAGCGGCTCCAGCAGATCATCGCGCTGCAGCCGCGGCTCGTCGATCTCGAGGCGCCGCGCGGCCACCGCGCCCTGCTCCATCGCGCGGTGCTCGACGAAGCCATCACCTGGCTGGAGATTCACGGCGACCGCCCCGACGCGGTGGCCTACTGGCGGGCGCTGCAGGCCGAGCCCGTCGCCGGGCCCGACGGCACCGAGGCGCCGATCACCCCCGCCGCCTACCCCCGCCCCCGCCGCCGGCGTCGCCGCCGCCGCGGCGCCACCCGGGTGACGGGCGGATCCTGATCGCGGCCGGCTACGTCGGCTCGGCCACGAACTTGTAGCCGACGCCGCGGACCGTGAGCAGGTGCGCCGGGCGTCCGGGCTCCTTCTCGATCGAGCGGCGCAGCCGGACGATGAAGTGATCGATCGCCCGGGTGTCGGTATCCTCCCGGAGCCCCCAGACATCCTCGAGCATCGCCTTGCGCGACACGGCGCGCCCTTCGTGCGAGATCAGATACCGCAGCAGGTTCGCCTCCATCAGCGTCAGCGTCAGGGTGCG
>JBDTOB010000045.1:0-12014 GCA_039933435.1 Acidobacteriota bacterium
ACCTTGGAGGCGTGGAGGAGATCTTCGACGATCGTCGACATCTGCCTGATCTGACGCTCGAGGATGGCGTGCACCCTCACGGCGCCGGCCGGATTCTTCCTCAGCAGTCCCAGCGCCGCCAGGGCGGCGTTGAGCGGCTGCCGCAGCTCGTGCGCGATCACCGCCAGCGCTTCATCCTTGGCGCGGTTGTCCGCCTCGGCGTGCAGCCGTTCCTGTTGCTCGAGGAGCGTCGAGCGGTGCCGGCTCCGGGCCAGGCTCGCCAGCTCCTCGTTGACCTCGAGCAGCTGCTGCTGCAGGCGCTGCTCGTCGGCGTAGCTCGGCTCGCCGATCAGCACGCCGCCGTCGTCGGAGACCGTCAGGAACGACACGAGCGTGAACGGCGCGCCGTCGGCGTCACAGAAATTGAGCGCGGTGGGGTCGGAAGCGAAGGCAGGGGCCTCGAGGCGGGCCCGGATCAGCGCCGCATCGGGGTCGGTGAGAAAGTCGAAGACCGCCCGTCCGCGCAGCAGGGTGCCGCTCGAGCCAAGATGCCTGGCCATGGCGTCGTTGGCCGACAGAATGACGCCGGCGTGGTCGAAGCGCAGCACGTGGACGAACCGCGTTCGCTCGAGATACTCGGCCACCAGCGCGCTGTTCGCGATGGTCAGTTCACGCACCGCCTTCTCCTCCGCGCCGTTCCGCCGCGCCGTCGGCAACGGCTCACGCCGGATCCTCGCAGAGGAGCGCAATCGCGCCGCGGACGTCGGCGGCATAGTCGTCGGCCCCGGTGTCCGTCCATCCGGCCGCGCGAAACGCCGCGCCGCCAACGACGACGCGGAGGGCGCCCACCGCCTGCTTCGCGCCGGCGATGAGCTCCGCCACCTGCGGCAGATTGTCGCGCATCGTCACCGACACGCCGAGCAGCGACGGCCTCGCTTCGGAGACCGTGCTGACGATCGACGATACCGGCAGGTTGCTGCCGAGAAACTGCACTTGCCAGCCGTGGGCCTCGAGCATGTCCGCGACCATCATCGCGCCGACGTGGTGCAGCTCGCCGGGGACGCCGGTGATGACCGCCATTCCGCGCCTCGCCGCGGGCACCGGGATGTGCTCGAAGACGTGGGCCATGACGTATTGGGTCACCGCCGTCGCCATGTGCTCCTGGGCGACGGTGATGAGGTTCTTTTCCCAGCGGCGGCCGATGTCGTAGAGCGATGCCTGAAAGACATCCGCGTAGAGATCCGGGATCGGGACGCCGGCCTCGAGCGTCTCGAGCGCGACCGCCAGCGCGCTCCTGCGCTCGCCGCTGAGGATGGCGCCGACGAACCGCTCCCTGGCGGCGGCGTGGACGCTGTCGGCCTGGGCCTTGTGCTCTTCACTCATGCGCGGTATCCCAGCAGCCGTCCGTAGAGGGACGGCAAACCCTGACCGGCACGCTGCCGGCCGTCGCCTCGCCAACGCGGCTACCGGTCGGTTCCGTGGCGCAGCTTGCGCGACAGCGTCCGCCGGTTGATCCCCAGGCTGCGGGCCGCCGCGGCCTTGTTGCCGCCGCGAGCCTCGAGCACGCGGCGGACGTAGGCGCGCTCGACTTCCTCGAGCGGAACGTCGCCGGCGGGGCTGCCGGCGAGCAGCCTCTCGATGCCGCTGTCGCTCGGGAAATCCAGGTCCTCCGGCACCAGTGTATCGTGGTCGCCGAGCGCGACCGCGCGCTCGAGCAGATTGGCCAGCTCCCGGACGTTCCCGGGCCAGTGATAGGCCATCAGGCGGCGCATGGCCGTCGCCGCAATCCCCTTCACGACCCTCGACTGTCGCTCGCTGGCCCGGCCGAGGAACAGCTCGGCCAGCGGAATGATGTCCTCCCGGCGCTCCCGGAGCGGCGGCACTTCGATGCGAATGACGTTGAGGCGGTAGTAGAGGTCCGGGCGGAACTGCCCCTCGCGGAGCTGGCTCTCGAGCGGACGATTGGTCGCGGCAATCAGGCGCGCCAGAATGGGCACGTCGGTGGTCCCGCCGAGCGGCCGGACGCGGCCGCTTTCGAGCACGTTGAGCAGCTTTGCCTGGACCTCCAGCGGCAGTTCCCCGATTTCATCGAGCAGCAGCGTCCCGTTCCCCGCCGCGACAAACGCGCCGGTCCGATCTTCGCGGGCGTCGGTATAGGCGCCCCGGCGCACCCCGAACAGCTCGCTCTCGACCAGTGTCGCCGGCAGCGAGGCGCAGTTGACATCGAAGAACACCCGGGACTTGCGCGGTCCTGCCTCGTGGATGAATCGCGCGACCGCGCTCTTGCCCGTACCAGTCTCGCCGGTGAGGAGGACGGTGGCGCTGCCCTGCGCCGCTCTTCGCGCCAGGTCGAGCACCTTGCCCATCTGCGGGCTCCTGGCCACCAACATGCCGCCGTCCACCATCGGCACCGCCGCCCGCAGCCGCACGATCTCGCGGCGCATCTGGCGATCCCGCAGTGCGCGCTCGATCGCGAACACCAGCGCCGCGATCTTGAACGGCTTGGCGACGAAGTCGCAGGCGCCGGCGCGGACGGTGGCCACCGCCAGCTCGATGCTGCCGAACGCGGTGATCAGCAGCACCAGCTGGCTCGGCTTCTCGGCCAGGATCGCGGCGCACAGGTCGGTGCCGCGCATCTCCGGCATTTCGAGATCGGTGATGACGAGGTCGAACGGCTCGCGGCTGGCGCGCGCCAGCGCCGCTACCGGCGAGGTGCAGCCCTCGGCGGCGAACCCGCGTTCGTTCAAAGCCTCGCAGAGGAACTCGACCACTCCGGGGTCGTCGTCGACGATCAGCAGCCGGGCCGTGGCCGCCGTCATGCCATCATCCGTTCCGGGCCGGCAACCGGGAAGTGCACCGTGAAACGTGTCCCGGCGCCGCGCTCGGAGGTGACGTCGATGACGCCGCCATGCTCGTCGACGATCGACTTGATCACCGCCAGGCCCAGTCCGGTCCCGCCGCTCGAGCTCCAGGTGGTGAAGAAGGGCTCGAAAATCCGGCGCCGGACCGGCTCCGGGATGCCCTCGCCGTCGTCCTCCACCACCAGCGACACCGAGGGCACCGGGGGAGAGGCGTCGGTGCGCCGGAACGTCGAGGCCTGCAGCCGGACGCGGACGAAGCCCTGAGGCGCGGCGGCCCGGAGCGCGTTGCTGAGAAGATTCATCGTCACCTGCTGCACCTGGTCGGCATCGGCGAGCACATGGGGTAATCGGTCCGCGCACTCGAACGTCAGCTGCACCGCGCGCCGCCGCGCTTCCGACGACAGCAGCTCGATGATCGCCCCGACGACGGTGCGAAGATTGACGTCGGCGATGTGCGGGGCCTTGCGCCGGGCGAAGCCGAGCAGCCGTTCGACGATCCCGGCGATGCGGTCAGACTGCGCCGCGACGATCTGGGCAGAGCGCTGCACGTCGGCCGGGACATCCGTCCGCGCCGCAATCGCGCAGGCGCGGCCGCTGAGAATCTGCAGCGGCGAGCCGATCTCATGGGCCAGGCCCGCCGAGAGCTGACCGACGGTCGCGAGCTTGTCCAGGCGCTGCAGGCCGGCCTCGAGCGCCTCGCGCGATTCGGCGGCTTCCACCAGGTGGCGGCGGGCCTCGCCGAGCTCGTGGACCATGGCGTTGAACTGCGCCAGCGCCGCGCCCACTTCGTCGCCGCCATGAAAACTGACGCGGGTGACCCAGTTGCCGGCCTCGACCGACCGCATCGCCTGGGTCAGCGCCTGCAGCGGCCGCCGGACGAGCAGCAGCGAGAGAATCCAGCCCACCGCGGTAATCCCCGCAATCAGAGTGAGGCTCGAGATCACCGCGCTCACCGCCGTGGCGCGCAGCTGCCGCCGCAGCTCGTTGAGGGGCCAGACCACCGCCACGGTGCCCAGGCTGACACCGTCATCATCGCGAAGCGGAAACATCCCGACCAGGCTCTCGACCCCCACCAGACGCTCATAGCGGATGTCCGCGGCCCTGGCGTGCCCGGCGGCGGCAAGGCTCGGACGCACCAGCTCTACGGAGGCCTCGCTGCCGAGCGAATTGGCCTGCAGCACGCTCCGGGTATCGAAGACCAGGACGTCGATCGCGGAGTCGCTCATCTCGAGCGCCTCGACGATCTCGCGGACGTCCGCCACCTGGCCGTCCCGGATCGAGTTCTCCACCTCGACCTGCACGGCGGTGCCGAGCAGCCGGAAATCATGCTCCGCCGCGCCGCGCAGATCGCGCTCCTGCTGCCGCAGCTGCCGCACCCCGTAGGACCCGAGGATCACCGTGCTCGTCAGGGTCAGCGCCAGAGCGAGCTTGGTCGAGACCTGCACCGGGCTGAGTGTGACAGAAGTGCCCACATGGTTCAATTGTGCTCGCAGCCATCGATACATTATCTCTCCATAACACATTGCAAACAAATGACTTGGTGGTTGCGTAGCCAAGGTCCGTGGGTTGCACGGCCCATACCATGATTCGTCCCCTCCTTCTTCAGTCCAGCCCGTGGCTGCTCGTGATCGCGGTTGCGGCCTGCTCGGCCGGCGGCGTGAAACCGGCCGCCGACGCCTCCGGACCGCGGCCGGCGGTGCCGCCGCCGGCCGGCACCATCCATGTGGCCGACGCCTCGCGCGAGTTCATCGGCGTCGAAACCGTCGGCGGCGCTGTCACCGGCGCCCCCCTGGTCGCGCCCGCCCACGTCGAGTTCAGGGAAGGGGCGGTGTCGCAGGTCGGCGTGCCGCTCAGCGGCCGGGTGATGAAAGTCCACGTTCGGACCGGCGATCAGGTGAAACGCGGTGACCCGCTGGTCACCCTCGACTGCCCGGACGCCGCGACGCTGCGCGCGGCGGTAGATACCGCGGCCGCCAATCGCGGGGAGGCGCGGACCAATCTCGAGCGCCAGGTCCGGATGCTCCAGCAGGGGGTGGGCGTCGAGCGCGACAAGCTCGCCGCGGAGACGCGTCTGACCGAGCTCGAGGCGGCGCTCGCCAGCGCGCAGGCGCACGCCGCCTTCATCGGCCCGGGCACGGCCTCCGCGGTGGTCCTGCGGGCGCCGCTGGCCGGCACGGTCATCACCCGCAAGGCGGCGCCGGGCATGGAGGTGGCGCAGGGCGCCGACCCGATTCTCGAAATCGGCGACTCCTCCGCGCTCTGGGTCGTGGCCGACGTCTTTGAGCGCGACCTGGGCGCCATCCGCAGCGGCACCCGCGCGACCGTCGAGCTGCCGGGGAGCGCCGCGCCGCTTGCCGGCCACGTCTCGTCGATCGGCACGGTCATCGCCAGCGGCCTGCGCACCGCGCCGGTCCGCATCGCCCTCGACGCCGGCGCCGCCGGGCTGCGCTCCGGGATGTACGGCCGCGCCCAGATCGACGTCTCACGCCCCGACATCACCCTGCCGACCGATGCCGTCCTCATCCGTGACGGCAAGGAGTCGATCGTCTACATCGAGAACGCGCCGGGGACGTTCACGCGCCGGGCCGTGGTCGTGGCGCAGCACGTCGATCACGGACGGGTCCAGATCGTCTCCGGCATCACCCCCGGCGAGCGGGTGGTCGTCAGGGGCGCGCTGCTCCTCGACGGCGCGGCCGACCAGCTGCTCTGATTCCCGGCCCTCCAAGTGCTCCGGCCGGTCATCGAATTCTGCGTCAGGAAGCGTCTGCCGGTCGTGGCGGCGACGCTGGTCATCGCTGCCATCGGCGTCAGCGCCTATCTGAATCTTCCCGTCGAAGCCTATCCCGACGTCACCAATCTCCAGGTCAAGGTCATCGCCCAGCTGCCGAGCCTGGCGCCCGAGGAGATCGAGCGGCAGGTCACGGTGCCGATCGAGCGCGTGCTCAACGGCACCCCCGGCATGCTGTTGATGCGCAGCGAGAGCCTGTTCGGCCTCTCGATCGTTTCCTTGACCTTCGATGACGACGCCGACCCGTTCCGGTCACGGGCGACGGTGACCGAGCGGCTCACCGAGGCCGAGCTGCCGGAGGGGGTCAGTGTCGCGCTCGCTCCGGAAGCGACGCCGCTCGGCGAGATCTACCAGTTCCGGGTGGTCAGCAGCCGCCACGACAACATGGAAACGCGCTCGGCGCTGGAGTGGACCATCACCCGGGTCCTGCGCCAGGTGCCCGGCGTCGCGGACGTGGTGACCTTCGGGGGCTTCCTCAAGGAGGTTCACGTCGAGGTCAACCCGTCGCAGCTGCTCGCCCACAACCTGCTGCTCGCCAACGTCACCGACGCGCTGCACCAGTCGAACCGCAACGTCGGCGGCGGCTTCCTGCAGCACGGCGAACAGCAGCTGACGATTCGCGGTGTCGGTTACCTGCTCAACCCCCAGGATATCCAGGCCATCGTCCTCAAATCCGAGAACGGCACGCCGGTCACGGTCGGCGACGTCGCCCGGGTGGTGCTGTCTCACACCCCGCGGCTGGGGGCGGTCGGCTACAACGTCTCCGGCGAGGTCGCCGAAGGGTTCGTGCTGCTGCGGCGCGGGGAAAACCCCAGCGTCGTCCTCGACGGGGTTCACGCCAAGGTCCGGGAGCTGAACCAGGGCATCCTGCCGAAGGGGATGACCATCGTCCCTTTCTACGACCGCACCAACCTCGTGTCGCTGACCCTCGGCACGGTCCACCACAACCTGCTGGTCGGAGCGCTGCTGGTCATCTCGGTGGTGTGGCTGTTCCTGCGCAGCTTCCGCTCCTCGCTGATCGTGACGTCGGTGATTCCGCTGGCGCTGCTGACCGCATTCATCGGCCTGCGGCTGATTCACCTGCCGGCCAACCTGATCTCGATGGGCGCGGTGGACTTCGGCATTCTCGTCGACGGCGCGGTGGTGCTGGTCGAGAACGTCCTCCATGAAGCCGGGGTCCGCCGGCCGCAGCACCGCGGCGAGATGATCGCGCTCATCGTCTGCTCCGCCATGGACGTGGCGCGGCCGACGTTCTTCGCGATGGCGATCATCATCGCCGCGCTGATCCCGGTGTTCACGCTGCAGCGCGTCGAGGGACGGATCTTCCGGCCGCTGGCGCTGACCTACAGCTTCGCGCTGGTCGGCGCGCTGGTCTTCGCGCTGACGACGGTGCCGGCGCTCTGCGCGCTGGTTCTGCGGCCGAAGGACGGCGAGGTCACCGAGCCGAAGCTGCTGACCAGGCTGCGCGGCCGCTACGCCCGCGGCGTCCGCTGGTCGGTCGATCACGCCACCGCGATCGTCGCCGGCGTGGCGGTGCTGCTGCTGGCCGCCGGCCTCGTCGGCTCGCGGATGGGCAGCGAGTTCCTGCCCGAGCTCGACGAAGGGGACTTCGTCATCTTCGTCGAGATGCCGCCGAGCATCACCCTCGACAAGGGCAGCGAGATCCTCACCGAGGTCCGCCGCCGCCTGCTGACGTTCCCGGAAGTGCTCGAGACGATGAGCGAACAGGGGCGCCCGGAAGACGGCACCGACGACGAGGGGGTGAACATGAGCGAGACCTTCGTGCATATCGCGCCGAGGGAGCGCTGGCGGCACGGACTGACGAAGGACCAGCTGGTCGAGCAGATGCGCGCCTCGCTGGTAGAGATCCCCGGGGTTGACTTCAACTTCTCGCAGCCGATCAAGGACAACGTCGAAGAGGCGGTCAGCGGCGTACGCGGCAAGGTGGTGCTGAAAATCTTCGGCACCGACCTCGAGGTGATGAAGGCGACACTGGAAAAGTCCCTGGCGGTGCTGGCGAAGGTGCCCGGTGTCGTCGATCTGGGGCTGTACCGCGATGCCACCGTCCCGCAGCTGCAGATCGTCCTCGACCGCCGCGCGCTGGCGACCTCGGGCATCACCGTGTCGGCGGCGCAGGACGTGGTCAAGACGGCGCTCGGCGGCGACGTCGCCACCGAGTACTGGGAGCACGAGCGGCCGGTGCCGGTCCGGGTGATCTTCCCGGTCGCCGAGCGCCAGGACGAAGCCCGCATCGGCGACATCCAGGTGCCGACCGCGAGCGGCGGCCACGTCCCGCTGCGCGAGGTCGCCCGCATCGAACAGGCGATGGGCAAGGCGGCCATCACCCGCGAGTCGAACAGCCGGGTCCTCGCGCTCAAATTCAACGTCGAAGGGCGCGACATGGGATCGGTGGTGAGCGACAGCATCGCCGCCGTCAAGCACGAGGTCGTCGTCCCCGAGGGCAACTTCCTGTCGTGGGCCGGCGAGTTCGAGAACCAGCAGCGGGCGATGGCGCGGCTCGCCGTCATCGTCCCGATTTCCTTCTGCGTCGTCTTCGTCCTGCTCTACACCGCGCTCGGGTCGGCGCGGAGCGCCGCGACCGTCCTGCTGGTGGCGCCGCTGGCGATGAGCGGCGGCCTGTTCGGGCTTGCAGCCGCGCACATCCCGCTGTCGGTCAGCGCCGCGGTCGGCTTCATCGCCCTGCTCGGGCAGGTCTGCCTGGCCTCGCTGCTGGTTGTCAGCGCTATCGACGACCGCCAGCGATCGGGATCGGGGTTGATCGAGGCAATCGTAGACGGCGCCGCCGGCCGGTTCCGCGTCGTGCTGATGACCGCCCTGCTCGCCATTCTCGGGCTCATGCCCGCGGCGTTGTCGGGCGGCGTCGGCAGCGAGACGCAGCGCCCGTTCGCGGTGGTCATCATCGGCGGCCTGGTGACGGCGGTGGCCGTCACCCTGTTCGTACTGCCGCTGGTCTACCGCGTCATCGTCCGCACGCCGATGGCCGCGGCGGGAGACGCAGCATGAGACCGAGGCGGTTCATGCTGGCGATGTGCCTGGTGCTGACGTGGGCGCCGCGGCACGCCGCGGCCGCAGCCGGCCAGACGGCTCCCGACACCACGCTGCCGGCGGCGGTCACGCTGGACGATGTCCTGACGCTGCTGGCCGCGCGGAGCCCGCGCACCGCGGCCGACCAGGCGGCGGTGGCGGTTGCCGCGGCGGATCGGATTACCGCCAGGACGCTCCCCAATCCCTCCATTAGCTACGGCGGCAGCCATCTCGTCGGCGGGCTGAGCACCGGAGCCATCACCCAGCATCAGGTGATCGTCGAACAACCGCTGCTGCTCGGCCACCAGCGCCGGGCGCGGCTCGAGCAGGCAGACCTGACGGTAGGCGTCGAGGCAGCGTACGTCTCGGAGAAGCTGGCGGAACGGCGCCTGGCGGTGCGGCAGGCATTCGCCTCGCTGCTGGCGCGCCAGGAGCAGCTCACGGTCACCGAGGCGAGCCTCGCCGATCTCGAGCGGATCGCGCAGCTGGTGCGCGGCCGTGCGGAGGCTGGCGACCGCAGTCAGTACGACGTGGCGCGGATCGAGACCGAGGCCGGGACGCTGCGCGCCCTGGTGATCAACGCCGAGGCAGACGTCGCCGATGCGTCCGGCCACCTTGCCGCGCTGCTCGGCTTTCCCCGCTGGTCCCCACACGCGACGGGCAGTCTCGACGCCACGGACGTCGCCGTGCCCGCCGACGTCAACACGCTCTGGGAGGCCGCGCAGCAGCGGCTGCCGTCGCTGGTGGCCATCCGCCGGCAGCAGGCGGCGGCGCGCGGCGGGCTGCTCCTCGCCCGCCGGGAACGTCTCCCTGTTCCGGCGCTGAGCGGCGGCGTGCAGGAGACGCAGCAGGTCCAGGGCACGTCGGCATTCCTCGGCCTGTCGGTCCCGCTCCCCTTTTTCGATCGCAATCAGGGAGCCATCGCCCGCGCCTCGGCGCAGATCGACGCGGATCGCCTGACCCTGGACGCCGAGACCGCGGAAGCGCGAGCCGATCTCGATCGCGCCGCGGCGGTGCTGGCCAAGCGCCGGCAGGCCCTCGCCAGCCTCGAGAACGCCGTCGTCGGCCGCGGCCCCGGCCTGCGGCGGATGGCGGAGGCCGCCTATCGCGAGGGCAGCGGCGACATCCTCGAGTTGCTCGATGCGATGCGCTCGCTCAAGGACATCCAGCTGACCCACGTGCAGCAGCTCGAAAGCGTCAGGCTGGCGGAAGAACAGGTGGTGTCGGCCGCGGGTCTGGATTTGCCGCCGGCGGACAAGTGATCATGCACCGCGTCAGTCGTGGTGCACCAGGGCGACGTGCTCGCGCAGCAGATCGCGGCCGAAGTCGCCGCGGAAATCCCGCCACACCGAGTGCACGTGGTTGGCGTCGTTCTGGGTGTTGTCGTACTCAATCAGAAACGTCGGCCCCTGCACCCGGTAATAGTGCTTCTTGCCTTTCTCGGCTTCACCGGCCCAGGCAAAGGTGATTCGCTCCAGGCCGGCGGCGCGGAGCTCCGCCAGCCGATCGGCGGCGATGTCGGCGGCCATCGACGAGGTGTAGGTCTCGATCACCGCCATCAGCATCTCGCGCTGCTTTGCCGTCATCGCCGACGCTGCCAGCCCCGGCGGCGACAGCGGATCGACTTTGGCGGCCGTTTTGGTGACGATGTCGTTCGGGGCGACGTCGGCAATCGTGGCGGTGACACGCTGCGCAGGGTCGAGTGCCAGCAGCAGGGCGCGCCCCGTGTCTTCGCGGTCGCCGAGCACGCGCAGCCCCTTTTTCGGCCCCTCGACGCGGACCTCGGCGGGGTTGGACCCGAAGAACGCCGGCGAGCTCGCCACCGCGGTGCCGTTGCGGATGTTGAAGTGCACCGCGAGATGATGGCCGTTGACGCGCCAGCCCCAGGCGCCGCCGGCGGCCGGGGTGCCGAAGATCGTGAACGCGTACTGCTCGGGATCGCGCATCGCCGAGCCGTTCTCGAGTTCCTTGAGGATAGTCTCGAGGTCCACCATGATGGTCGTCGCCTGGGTATAGCCGCGCTGGCTGAGGCCGGTCTTGAGCAGCTCCTGGGCAAGCGCCCGCTGCGCCGGGGTCATCGCCTTGATCGCCAGGCCGTTGCGCGGAAACTGCTGCGCCGGCACGTAGTGCCACCGCGTCAGCTCCTCGGAATCAACGGGATAGGTCGCCTGCTGCCGCTGCTCCGGCGACAGCGCCGTCAGGAAGGCGTTCGCCGTCGTCACCATGGAGGCGGCGGTCCGTTCAGATCCCTTGACGGTGCCGAAGAGGATCACGGCGCACACCGCCGCGACCACCAGGCCCGACCACTTCGCTCGCGTCATAACTCTGCTCTCCTTGTGCGTCACTTCCGGGCCGCCGGCGTCAGCGTCGTTTCCAGCCTGCGGCCGTCGCGGGTGTAGACCACCTTCGCCGGCTGGCCGATCTTGAGGACGTCGAGCGCATAGGTGTAGTCGTAGATGTTGGCGATCGTCTGCCCGGCAATCTCGACGATGACGTCTCCCTTCCGCAGCCCGGCCTGTTCGGCCGGACCGCCGCCGACGACGCCGCCGAGCAGCAGCCCCTTGACCTCGGTCGAGTAGTCCGGGACGGTACCGGTGAAGACCCGGACTCCGGCTCGGCCCGCCCCCTGCTGCAGCCGCTCGTCCACCTTCGCGAACGCCGGCGGCTCGGGCAGCGCGTCAATCCGCCGGACGATGGCGGCGGCAAACCCGGCGACGCGGTCGAGATCCTCGTAGTCGATCTTGTCCGCGGTGTCCGAGGGCTTGTGATAATCGGCATGCGTCCCGGTGAAGAAGCTGAGCGACGGCACCCCGGCTGCGTTGAAGGTGGCGACGTCGGTGGGCTGATAGGGATCCGCCTGCACCGCGAGATCGAAGCCGGCCGCAACGTTGGCTTGCTCGAGCACCCGGTTCCACACCGGGCTCGAGCCGGTCGCCTGCACGGTCAGCTTGTTCTCCCGCATTCTGCCGACCATGTCGAAGTTCAGGTAAGCGGCAATCGCGTCGAGCGGCACCGGAGGCGCGGCGGCAAACGCCGCCGAGCCCAACAGGCCCAGTTCCTCGCCGGACCACAGCCCGATCAGCAGGTTGCGGTGACGCGGCTCCTTCGCAAGCGCAGCCGCGATCGCCAGGACGGCCGCCGACCCCGACGCATTGTCGTCCGCCCCGGCATGGATCTTCGCCGCGTCGTCCTTGCCGGCCAGCGTGTTGCCCGCCTCGCCGTGGCCCAGGTGATCGTAGTGCGCGCCAATCGCAAGCCACGGCTTCGGGACCGCGGGCGAGGCCGGTGTCGCCGGCAGGTAGCCGACGACGTTGTGGCCGGTGCGCTTCTCGCGCTCGACC
>JBDTOB010000046.1:0-11944 GCA_039933435.1 Acidobacteriota bacterium
CTATCAGTGGCCCCGGGACATTCGCGGGTAACGGCAACCTGCAGTCCGCTTTTTCAGGGTCTCATGTGGAGGTCACCATCAAGGGGGGCAACGCGATTACCTACAGCAACTTTGAAATGATCATCGGCCCGCCAGCGGCAAGCCACTACGGCACCGAGACGTTCCACGGAGTGGTCACGGAGCAGCGACCGATGGATGCCGATCGGCCCGACAGCCGGTCGGATGACCAACAAACGCCTCATCGGTAAGACGGACCCGCATCATTCGACAGTGCGCGGCGCGTCCTCACGACCCGCAGCCTGACCGCGCCGCAGCGTTTCCTGCCGTCAAGGGACACGCCGTGCACGACAACATGGTCAACTTGTTCGTGTTGTTCGACCAGCTGGAATGGCAGGCTGGCAAGAGTGGCAAGGGCGTCAACTGTGACGTTGACTTGGTCGTGAGGACGAAAATCGCCTGACGAAAGGCCGTTTCTGCGGAACATTGAAGTGGGAGCGGCGCGCGTTCCGGCGGCCGACAATTTCCTGGCCATCCATCGCGCGTCGCTCGCCCGCTGCGGTCCATCCATCTCAGTCCCCGCGACGGCACCGTCGAACAGCACGACAAGCGCGCCAGCCGTCGCCTTCGCGTCCTTCATCCCCGCCGCCGGTCACGAGGAGATCTTTCCCGACCAGATGAGTCAGGGCGCCGGCCCCGCCTACTTCGCGGATCCCAAGGGACTCGAGCGGCAGGTTGCAGGGGCCCCGGCGGCTGCCTGACGTGAGAGACGCTCATCCTGGACCGCGTACTCACGGTTTCTGCGCGAGCGCCTTCAACACCACCTCGGTCGAGACCCGATCGCCGTGGCCTCGGCTCACCGACGCGAACGTTACGGTTTCCCGTTTGTCGTCGTAGCCGGGCCAGCCGCGGAGCACCGTCAGCACGAGCGGTCCCCGCGCCACTTCGTCGGATAGTCGTACTTTGACGCCGTTCATCGACTCGATCTGGAAGTCGGTCGCCTTCATGCCAACGACCGGCGCCGACGGCTGAGCGGCATGCGGCCTCGTGGATTCTTCGACGACATGACGGCCGACAGAAGCGCCACGGCTGTCACCAGACGCATCGAGTCAATTCGGGACGGTGTCTTCTCCTTCGTGTGTGCCATTTCGCCATACCTCGTTTCACACAGCTCGATCTGGAACGGTGTCGGCTGTCTCTGCTGTGCCTAATGTCTCCGCAGCGGTCCGATATTCCGTGACCCACACGAAGTTTCGGGCCTGTCCGGAATCGTCGCCTCGACTCTCGCAAGCGTAGTCAAACCGTCCACCGGACCGATCAAGGCCAACATGAGCTGAACCAGCCGTATCTGCAGCGCTTGCGTTGAGCATGACGCACTTGTCCGATGCGATCTTGTGGTGTCGGAAACCCACCAACGCCTCCGGCATCGCGGGGCGCGCGGGTCACGGCCTTGTCGGCTCGACGGTGTCGTGTTATAAACAGCCCGCCACCTCGGATGGACACGGCGCCAGAAGGTGCCGCATGTGGACACCGCCTCGACGGAGCAGACAGATTCGACTCTCCCGAAAGACCCCAGCCGTCCACGCCGCATGAAATTCTCGCTGCTGATCGAGCTGCAGATCGACGCCCCCACGGCTGCCTCCGAGCGGCAGGCGTTTCTCGACTGCGTGGAACAGGCGGTGCTGGCCGACGAACTGGGCTATCACTGCCTCTGGGCCGTCGAGCATCACGGCCTGTTCGAGTACTCGCACTGCTCCGCCCCTGAGGTGCTGCTGGCGTATATCGCGGCACGCACGCAGCGGGTGCGGCTGGGCCACTCGGTCACGCTGACGCCCCACCGCTACAACCATCCCATCCGGATCGCCGAGCGCGTGGCGACGCTCGACATCCTGTCTGGCGGCCGGGTCAGCTGGGGCTCCGGGAAGAGCGCGTCGCTCGTCGAGCAGCACGCCTTCGAGATCGACCGCGCCGACCTCGACGGGCAATGGCGCGAGGCGCTCGAGATGATTCCGCGGATGTGGCGCTCGGATTTCTTCGAGTGGGACGGCGTCTACTATCACATTCCCCCGACGCCGATCATTCCCAAGCCGATCCAGTCGCCCCACCCGCCGATGTTCGCCGCCTGCACGCGGCCGGAGTCGGTCACCATCGCGGGGGAGCTGGGGCTCGGGTCCCTGAACTTTTCTGCCGGGAACGACGCCTACCTGCGCCAGAAGGTCGAGGCGTATCGCGCCGCGATCGGGCGATCCGCGGTTCCCCTCCACCGCAGGACGAACGTCTTCTGCTGCACCCCCGCGGCGCTGGTGCTGGCCGACGATCGGCGGGCCTGCGAGCTGGGGTTCCGCGGCAGCCGTTTTTTCAGCGAGGGGCTTGCCGCTTACTTCTTCTCGACGACGCGAACCGTCGGACCCCAGGAGATCTCGAGGGGGCCGTTGTCGCCAGCCGACCTGAACGAGGCGTCCGCCGCCCGCACGAGGGATGGCGGCACCCTGGCGGCGGTCATCGGAGACCCCGCGTCGGCGCGCGAGACCGTCTCACGATTTCAACAGGCCGGCGTCGATGAATTGATCCTCGTCATGCAGATGGGCACGATTCCTCACACCGTCGTGATGGAATCGATGCGGACTTTCGCCGAGCAGGTCATGCCGCATTTCCCGGCGTCATAGCCGCTCCGCACAGATCGGGCGCCGCGAGCGTTGATGGTTTCCGACCGCGTCTTTCGGGTCCCTACAGATCAGCGACGAGCGGCACAGGTGTGCCATACACGCCGCGGTACTCGGTGGGCAGCAGTGCGGCGATGGCGCGCATGACCGTGTCGCTGTAGTCGTGCAGATCCCGGCCGGTGGGGGCGCCGGCGGGGAAGATGATGGGCGAACCCAGTCGGACCCGGACGGGGGCGCGCCGCAGCCGCCGCCATGATTGCCCCAGCCGCTCCTGCCCCCACGCCGCCATCGGCACGACCGGCACGCCGGCGCGTGCCGCGAGATATCCGACGCCGGTGTGCCCGTGCGTCAGGCCGCCCGGGCTCCTGTGCCCTTCCGGGCCGAGCGCCACGATCCCCCCGGCATCCAGAACGGCCAGCGCCTCGTCGAGGGCCTCGCGGTCCCCCTCCCCCCGCTTGACGTAAATCACCCGGCCGATGTCGGACAGCAGCCAGTCAACAATCCGCCAGCGGCGGAGGTCGTCCTTGGCGAGCATGACCGCCGGTCGCGGCAGCACCGCGAACGCGAGCGGCACGTCCATCGAGCTGAGATGGTTGACGGCGAGCACCGCTGGACCGCTGGCCGGCAGCCAGTCGAGCCCTTCCACCCTCAAGTCGGCCGTGGCGCGAAGAACGGCCGCGAGGCCGGCGCGGACGAATCGCTGGGCCCCGGTCCTCGGCGCATCAGCGACCCAAGGAACCGCCGACTCCCTGCGCGTCGGCGCCGCCGTGGTGGGGCCGTCGGCAACCGGCAGCGACTCGCGCGGCCTCGATCGGGCCGGCGCGGGCTCCGCAACATCGGCCGGCTCGGACACCGCTATCGGGACCGCTTCAGGCTCAGGCAGCGGTACCGCCGCCACCGCCTGTGAGGCAGAACCAGGCGATCGCTCGAGCGCAAGCGACGCCAGCCCATTCATCGTGATCCCCTGCAGGAGCTTGACGACGGGCAGCTCGAGTCCGATGTCGATCCGCAGCGCGGTCATCAGCTCCACGGCAATCAGGGAGTCGAGGCCGAGCTCGGTCAGCGGCCGGTCGGGGGCGATGCTCGAGGGGGACGCCCCGAGCACGCGCGCAATCTTCCCGCGCAGGTACTCCTGCAGACGCTGCTCCCGCGTCGCCGGATCCGAGAGGTCCACCGCCGACGGCCCCCGTACCCCCTGGCGCTCACCGGCCATTCCGGCCGACGGCTCCTGGGCAAACCGGCGGAAACGGGCCGAGGTTGCCGCGGTGGGCGAGGCGACGGCCCAGCGCGTCCAGTCGAGGCGCGCCGCCATCACGGTCGTGCGCTGCTCGGCCAGCGCCCGCTCGAGCACGTCGAGCGCCTGCTCCGGAGAAAAGGCCAGGTAGCCCTGGCGCGCGAGATACTCGGAGAGATCGCGCCGCCCGGCCACGTACCCGACCCCCGAGAGCACGCCCCACGCGATGCTCAACCCGGGCAGGCCGCAGGCTCGACGATGATGCGCCAGGGCGTCGAGATAGCTGTTCGCCGCGGCGTAGTTGGCCTGGAGTGGATTGCCCAGCAGCGCCGCGATCGACGAGAACATCACGAACAGATCGAGCGGATCGTCCAGCGTCTGCGCGTGCAGGTTCCAGGCGCCCGCCATCTTCGGTGCGATCACGCGCTCGAACTGCGGCCACTCCATCTCCTCCAGCCGTCCATCGTCGAGCACCATCGCCGCATGGACGATGCCGCGGAGGGGCGGCATGCCGCTGCGCACGGCGCCAAGGACGCGGGCCACGTCGTCGGCGCTGGTGACGTCTGCCGGGAGTATCTCGATGCGCGCGCCGGTGGTGCGGCGGAGCACGTCGAGGCGCTGCGCGACCTCTTCGGTCGGAGGGCGACGGCCGACGAGAGCCAGCACGCCGGCGCCGCCGTGCGCCAGCCGTTCGGCGGTGGCGAGGCCAAAGCCGCCGAGACCCCCGGTGATCAGGTAGGTGGCGTCCGCTCTGAAGAGCGGGGCTCGTTCGGGGCCGCCAGAAAGGGCGACGTCGGGATCGTCGAGGGAGAGCACGATCTTGCCGATATGCCGGGCCTGCGCCATGAAGCGCATGGCCTCTTCCATGTGCGAGATCGGCCAGGCGCGGTGCGGCAGCGGCTGGAGACGGCCGCTGTCGAACCGGTCCGCCACTTCCTGCAGCAGGGTGCCGACGAACGCCGGCCGTTCGACGCACAGGCGATCGAGGTCGATGGCGTGCAGCGAGAGGTTCTTCCGGAACGGCAGCAGGCCAATCTGTCCATCTTCATAGATGTCGCGCTTGCCGATCTCGAGGAACCGGCCGAACGGCCGAAGCACCCGGAGGCCCGCCGACAGCGCCGCACCCGACAACGAGTTGAGCACGACATCGACGCCTTCGCCCGCGGTCGTGCGCATGATGTCGTCGGCGAACTCGATCGATCGGGAGTCCATCACGTGGCGGATGCCCAGCGATCGGAGGTAGGCGCACTTCTCGACGCTGCCCGCCGTTGCGAAGATCTCGGCGCCGACGTCCCGGGCGAACTGGATGGCCGCCAGGCCGACGCCGCCCGTGGCGCTGTGGATGAGCACGCGCTCGCCGGCCTGCAGCCGGGCAAGATGATTCAGCGCGTAGTGCGCGGTGACGAAGACGCAGGGGGCACTCGCAGCCTGTTCGAAATCGAGCCGGTCCGGCTTGTGCGTGAGCAGCGCCTCCAACGTGATCCCGCTCGAACCGAATGCCCCGGGGACGATGCCCATCACGGTATCGCCCGGCTTGAACCGGTGTGCCTGGCTGCCGCACGAGAGGATGGTGCCGGCGGCGTCGAGCCCCAGCTGCCGCGAGCCGAAGCTGGTTTCCTGCTCGAGGCCGGGAATCGTGCCCATCGCGACGACGACGTCGCGAAAATTGATCGAGGCGGCAGCCACCCGGACTTCCACCTGGTCAGGGCCCGGCGAGGTCTGCGGCCGCGGGCGGAACTCCAGCGTCTGAAGCGCTCCCGGCGTGCCGATGTGCGCGTTCCAGTCTTCGTCCGGGTGGGGCGGGCGGGTTTCAGCCGCCGCCGCGGCGGCGTCGTCCGTCAGCCGATGCAGCCGGCGCGCGAGTCGCCTGCCGTCGCGAAAGGCGACCTCCTCCTCGTGTCCTCCTGACAACATCTCGCGCGCGAGCGCATCGACGTCCTCGTTGCCGGGGAGAGCGGCGAGGTCCACCAGCCGGCACCGCAGGCCGGGGTGCTCACGCATGATGACGCGCCCGAGCCCCCAGAGAGACGACTGGCCGAGCGACAGGGGCGCGCGGGCGGGCGCGCCCTCCTGCGCCCCGGCCGTCACGAGCCATAGCTCCGGCGGCTGCGACGCACCGGCGAGTGCGCGCACGACTGCCAGGGCGGGGCCGCAGCTGAGCCGCTGCGAGGCCAGCAGGCGGTCGGCGGTGCCGGCCTCTTCCACGTCGAGACTCTGGAGGTGCAGCACGCCGCGCAGCGTCCGTCCGTCGGCCTCGATCGCGTTGAACAGCGCACCCATGTCCTCCGCGTCCGTGGGGCGGCACTCGAACTCCTGCGCGCCGATTCTGGTAAATCGCTCTCCTCGTGTCACGAGAGTACAATCCACGCCCGCGGCGGCAAGCCGAGCCGTCAGCGCCCTGGCGACTCCGCGGGCATCGGCCAGCAGTAGCCAGTGGCCGGCGGTCGCCGTCTGCCGCTCCAGCCGCGGCGCCCGGGCGATTAACACGCGCTGCGCGGCCTCGCCGGGATGCTGCGAGTCCGCCACGGACCTGACCTCGTCGAAACCGGCGTCAGCGAGCAGCGTTTCCCACCGGGCGCCGGGCATCAGCGGGTGCCCGGGCCGCGTCTCGCGGTCCCGGAACTGCCACCATCCGTCGGTCAGGCCGAACACCACGTCGAGCCACATCGGCTGGCGGGTGATCTCGAGCAGGACGAGCATTCCGCCTGGCGCGAGCAGGCCCTCCAGGCGTGCCAGAGCGAGCGAGACGTCGGACGTCGCATGGACCACGTTTGCCGCGAGCACGATGTCGAAGCGCCCGCCGGCGACTGCCGCGGGGGGCGTATCGGAGTCGAGATCGTAGATGGCGGTGCAAAGAAACGGGAACGGCTGAAAACGCGCCCGCGCCGCGTCGAGAAAGCGCCGCGAGAGGTCGCTGAACACGTAGGTGTCCGGATGGCGCTCGAGCGCCGGCAGCACCGCGGCGGTCGTGCCGCCGGTTCCGGCGCCCACCTCCAGCATCCTGAACGGCTGCCCTGCCGGAATGCCGCGCACCAGCGACGACACCACCCGTGCCGCGAGGGTGTTGTAGAACGCCGACGCCGGGGCGTCACGATAGAACGTCTCGAGGAGGGCGAAGCCCTCGTCCGCGAAGAGCACCTCCTGCGCGTTGCGCGCTCCGCCCAGGTTCCCGGCAAGGCCCGCGCCGCATCGATCGAGCAGATCGAGGTGGATGCCGTAGTGCGGCCAGTCGGTCCGACAGGCGGACGACAGGGCGGCCGGGTTCCGGCTGGCCGGAGAGCGGCGGACGATCCAGCCGTCCGGCTCGCGCAGCAGCACGCCGGACTGCTCCATGAAGCCGAACAGGCGATCGGCGAACGGTCGCCGGGACGCAGGAATCATCCGGTCGATCTCGCCTGTCGTAATCCGGCCGCCCGGCATGAGCGTCCACCCGAGCGCCTCGAATGCGCACGCCACGTGGGCACAGGCCAGGGCATCGAGCGCCGGCTCCATTTCCTCGTAATACCGCCCCCATCCGGACGCGTCGCTGAACGCGTCGGCCTCCCGCTCGAGGTCCTCCACCTCCAGCGCCGCCGAGCTCACCGCGGACGTCTCTGCGCCTGGCAGGGGCGCCGGCTCCCAGCGGTCTTCGTAGAGCCAGTCGTCAATCGACTCCGCGGCAGCGGCTGTCCCGCCCTCGATGATTTGACAGCGCAGGCCCTTCACCGACACCAGCACCGTGCCGTCGTCGCCGACGATCAGCACGTCCCCGGTGAGGTGCCGCGCGTTGCGGGCCGTGACCTTCGCGTAGCTCCAGGCCTCGCGGGCGAGCGGCTGCCGGTAGCTCACTTCGTGAATGCCAACCGGCAGGAAGAGCTCGGTCGTCTCGTCGGCCGCGGCCGATGCCGCCGCGCCAATCAGGACCTGGAGCGCGGCATCGAAGAGCGCCGGGTGCACGCCGTAGCCGTCGGTCATCGACAGCGGCGCGGCAAGCCCCACCCGCCCCAGCGCCTCGCCGCTTCCTGTCGAGAGGCTCTCGATACCCCGAAAGGCGGCTGCGTACGACAGGCCTCGCGCTTCGAGCTGAGCGTAGCAGGCGTCGTGCGAGACCTGGACGGGACAGCGATCGCGAATCGCCTGGAGATCGACCGCCGCCGGTCCGGTCTCCTGGCTGTGGACCGAGCGCCCGTGCGCGTGCAGCGTCCACGAGGCGTCGGCTCCGGAGAGGCTCTGCACCTCGAAACGGCCGTCCCGATCCAGCGTGACCTGCACGCGCGGGTTGCGCCCCGGCCCGCCGAAGAGCGGGCTGACGAACGCGACATCGGCCAGCCCGACGACGCCATCGGGCCGCAACTGGCGAGCCGCGGCGGCGGCCATCTCCAGGTAGGCCACGCCGGGGAACACGACGGCCCCCTGGACGACATGATCGTCCAGGTAGCGGACGCGCTCGTGGGCGAGAGACGATTCCCACGTCGCGGTCGCCGTCTGGAGCCGCCGGCCGAGCAGCGGGTGTGCATCGCCGGCATCATCCGCCGGTGCGGCGCTGTCGGGTGTCGGCTCGAACCAGTGGCGCTCACGGTCCCACGGATACAGCGGCAGGGCGACAGGCGTCCAGTTGGTGCCGAACACCGCGTGCCAGTCCACCCGGTATCCGTGGGCGTGGAGCGCACCCGTGGCCCGAAGCAGCGCCGCGCACTCGTCCTCGTGGCGGCGCAGCGTCGGCAGGATCGCGCCCGTCTCGCCCGACGCCGCTAGGCACTCGGCCATCGACGCCGCCAGCACCGGGTGCGGACCGATCTCGAGAAAGGTGCGGCATCCGTCCGCGATCAATCGCGACATCCCGTCAGCGAAGCGAACCGGCTGCCTGACGTTCTGCCACCAATACTCCGCGCCGAGATCGGCGCCTCTGACCCGACAGGCCGTCACCGCCGAGATCATGGCAATCGACGCTTCGACCGGGGCGAGATAGGCGAGCGCATCGATCAGCTCGCGTTCGATCGAATCCATCGTGGCGCTGTGGTACGCCACCGGGAACGGCAGCAGCCTCGCGAAGACCTGCTCGCGCTGACATCGTTCGTGGAGCGCCTCGAGCTCGTGCGCGTCTCCGGACAGCGTCACAGACGAAGGGCTGTTGACGGCCGCGAGCGACAGGCGCCCGGCGCTCGCGGCGACCAGCGCGAGGGCGTCCGCCTCTGCCATCGCCGTCGCCAGCATGCGGCCTGGGGGCGCGCTTGCCTGGAGACGGCTGCGATGGTAGGCGAGCGGCACGCACGCCTCGAGCGTCAACGCGCCCGACACGAACGCCGCCGCCATCTCTCCGGCGCTGTGTCCGAAGACCGCCGCCGGCACGATGCCGCGGCAGCGCAGCACTTCGGCGATCCCCGCCTGCACGGCGAATCCCGTGACCTGCGCGAGGTCGGCATCGCTCACGCGCGAGGCGGCCTCATCGGCCATGAGCTCGTCCAGGAGCGACCAGCCGGCCTCCCGCGGCAGCGCGGCATCACAGCGCTCGACCGTCGCCCTGAAGACCGGCTCGTCGCGGAGCAGCTGCCGGCCCATGGCCCACCACTGCGGCCCCATCCCGGAGAACACGAAGGCCAGCGGCGCGGGGCCCGCGGCCGGCACACGCGCACTGGTCACGGCGGCCCGGCGCTCCGAGGCAATGAAGGCGTCGAGGCCGTCGCTGATTTCGGCACGAGTGCCCACGATCGACAGCCGCTCGGCGAGGGCGGTCCGCCGCAGCGCGGCGGTCGCGCAGACCGCACGGAGCGGTTCCGGACCGCCGAGCAGCGCCATGTAATCCCGCGCAAGAGCGGCGAGGGCCGGAGTGGACTTCGCCGACAGCACCAGCACTTCGGAGGCGTCAGCGGCCTCCTCCGCCGCAGCTGCCGGGCGCCGCCGCTCGTGCTCCTGCAGCACGACGTGCGCGTTGGCGCCGCCGAACCCGAAGCCGTTGACGCCGGCGGTCGCGAGACCCTGTGTCTCCGGCCACGGCTCGAGCGAGGTGACGACGCGGAGCCGCAGCGCGTCGAAGTCGATCGCAGGATTCGGCGTCTCGAAGTGCAGGGACGGTGGAATCGCCCGGTGGCGGATGGCAAGCGCCGTCTTGATCAGCCCGGCCATTCCCGAGGCCGCCTCGAGATGGCCGATGTTGGTCTTGACCGATCCGATCGCGCAGGCGCGCCCCGGCAGGCGTCCCTCGGACAGCACCGCGCCCATCGCCGCGGCTTCGATCGGATCGCCGACCGGCGTGCCGGTGCCGTGCGCCTCGAGATACTGGATGTCGCCTGGGGCGAGCCCGGCATTCGCCAGTGCCGCGCGCAGCATGCGCTCCTGCGCCCGTCCGCTCGGCACCGTGATCCCGGTCGTATGCCCGTCCTGGTTGATCGCGGTGCCGAGCACCACGGCATAAATCGAATCCCCCGCCGCGATCGCCGCCGCCAGCGGCCGCAGGATCACCACCCCGCCGCCCTCGCTGCGGACGTAGCCGTTGGCGCGGGCATCGAAGGCGCGGCAGCGCCCGTCCGGCGACAGCATCGACGCCTTGCAGAATCCGATGGTCGGCTCCGCGGTGACCAGCATCTGCACACCGCCGACAACGGCGGTGTCGCAGTCGCCGGCCCGGAGGCTCTGACACGCGAGATGCAGTGCGGTGAGCGACGAGGAGCAGGCCGTGTCGACGATCAGGCTGGGGCCGCGGAGGTCGAAGGCGTGCGAGATGCGGTTCGCGGCCAGGCTGGTTGCCGTGCCGGTGTTGGTGTGACTGCCGACCAGGTGGCGATTGTGCGGGTAGGTCTGGATGTCGCCGTAGTCGTGGGTCGAGATGCCGATGAACACACCGGTACTGGTACCCGCGAGACTGTCGGCGCGAATGCCCGCATCCTCCATGGCCTCCCAGGCGAGCTCGAGGAGGAGCCGCTGCTGCGGATCGATGTGCTTCGCCTCGCGCGGCGACATCCCGAAGAACCCCGCGTCGAAGCGATCGATGCCGTCGATGAAGCCGCCCCACCGTGTGTAGATGCGCCCGGGTCTGGTCGGATCGCGATCGAAGACGCGCGCCAGGTCGAAGCGATCCGCCGGCATCTCGCGAATCGCATCCTCGCCGCTGCACAGCAGTCGCCAGAACGCCGCCGGCGAGCTGGCGCCTCCGGGGAAGCGACAACCGATGCCGACGATGGCAAATGGATCCGCGACGTTGGTCATGTTCCCCTTGTCCCGAGTGACGCCGCCGGCGCGCCCCCGCCTTCGCGCCAGGCGGCAATCCGGACGACGGCGTCTCGATACCCCGCGTCGACAATCCTGTCGATGGCCGCGAAGTCTCCCATGCCAATCCCGTCGAGCGCCGGCTCCAGATAGAGGTCGGCGTGCCGCGCCTGCTCCTGCGCGTCGCGCACGCTGCCGACGAACGCGGTCCGGGACAGAATCTGCGCGATATTCGGGAAGGCGTGTGGCCCCGCACTTCCAGTCAGCATCCGCCACAGGTGTGGCCATCCCGACATCTCGGCGGCCAGCGGGCTGTCGATCGTGAGGTCGACCGTGGGCGTGACGTTGACGGCAATCACGGCGCCGCGGCAGCGCTGGCGCATCACGTCGGCCGGAAGATTGTTCAACAGACCGCCGTCCACAAGGAGGCTGCCGCCGCTCGGAATCGGCGGCACGAGGCCAGGAATCGAGCAGCTCGCACGCGTCCAGAGCCACAGCGGTCCGCGCTCGTGGACGACCACTTGCGCGCGCGTCAGATCCGTGGACGTGCAGAAGTAGCGGACCGCCAGATCCTCGATCTGCCGCTCGCCGAACATCCCCTTCAGCCGGCGCACCGTGGAGCGTCCCCTTCGCAGCGCGACGGCCGGCACGGTCAGGTCGGACGCGTCCGACCCCGAGAAGGCGCGGCGGTTGATCGCGATCATCTCGTCGACACCGAAGCCGGCCGCATGCTGCGCCGCGACGATCGCCCCCATGCTGGTGCCGCCGACGACGTCGATCGCCACCGCGGCCTCGCGGAGCGCCTTGATGACGCCGATGTGGGCGAAGCCGCGGGCGCCGCCGCCGCTCAGCACCAGGCCGCAGGCCG
>JBDTOB010000047.1:0-11918 GCA_039933435.1 Acidobacteriota bacterium
TCGGCGGTCTCGGTGCGGTTGAGGACGTCGTCCACCAGGCGCTGGCCGTAGGGCAGCCGCACGTCGGTGGTGTCGATGTGGCGCGCCTCCTTGTGGTCGACCAGGAACAGGTGGCCGACGCCGGGGCGGCCGGCGATGTCGATGTTCTTGCGCAGCTCCATGTAGCCGTCGCTGCCGAGAATCGTGAGGCGGGCGTCGCCGAAGGTCTGGATGCCGCGGGGGGTGAACCAGTCAACGCGCAGGTAGCCCAGGCCGCGATCGCCGCGCAGCATGACGTCGCCGAAATCCTCGAGCCCGGGATACTGCGGATGGGCGAGGTTGCCGATCTGCGCCGCGGCGATCTCGACGTGCGTGGAGCGGGTCAGGAAGAGGAAGCTGTCGATGTTGTGCGAGGCCAGGTCGCAGAGGATGCCGCCGTACTGCTCGCGCACGAAGAACCACGGCGGCCGCGTCTCCGGCGACATCCGGTGCGGCGCCATGCCGATGATCTGCAGCACCTGGCCGATAGCGCCGGCCGTGACCAGCTCCGCCGCCTTGTTGATCACCTGGCTCTCGTGGCGCTCGATCAGCACGGAGAAGAACCGCTTGGTCTCGGCGTGCGCCTTGCGCAGCGCCGCCACCTGTTCGAGCGTGGTGGCGCCCGGCTTGTCGGACATGAAGTCCTTGCCGTGACGCATCGCCTGAACGCCAAGCGCGGCGCGCTCGTTGGGAATCGCGGCGCTCAGGATCAACTGAATCGAGGCGTCGTCGAGAATCTCCTGGGCGCTGCCGGCCTGCGTCGCCTCGGGATAGCGCTTCGCGAACGCCGCGGCCAGCTCCGGCTCCAGCGCGAAGAACGACACGAGCGTGCCGCCGCCGCGGCGGACGGTCTCGACCTGGCCGTTGATGTGACTGTGATTGAGGCCGATGACGCCGAAGCGGATGCGGCCGGGCCGTGCCGCCGGCTGTGGCGGCTGCGCCGACGGCCGCGCCACGGCGCCGGTGACGGCAAGCGCGGCGGTGCCGGCGAGCGAGGCATTGAGGAAGCCGCGGCGGCTGGTCTTCATCAGGTCTGCGGTTGTACTGCGCGGGGGAGGCGCTGTCAACGACCGATCAGGCCCTGCCGGCAAACTCCCGGGTTTCGCTGTGGACCTTGACCTTTTCCCCCTCCTTGATGAACAGGGGGACGCGAATCTCGAGGCCGGTCTCGAGCGTCGCCGCCTTGGTGACGCTGCCGCTGGCGGTGTCGCCGCGCGTGCCGGGCTCGGTGTACTTGACCGCGAGCTCGACGATGGTGGGGAGCTCGAGGCCGATCGGGTTGCCGTTGTACTTGTTGATCTGGACCGCGACGTTGTCGACGAGCAGCTCCGCGGCGTCGCCGACCCTCTCCGTGCCCAGCGTCAGGGTGTCGAAGTTCTCCTGATCCATGAAGTGATAGCCCTGGCCGTCGGCATAGAGAAAGGTGGCCGGCACTACTTCGAGGTCGGGCTCCTTGAACTTCTCGCCGGCCTTGAAGGTCTTGTCGAACACCGCGCGGGTGAGCAGGTTGCGCATCTTGAGGCGAACCAGCGTCTGGCCGCCCCGCGCCGTCGGCTTCGAGACCTCGACGTCGATGCAGTGGTAGGGCGCGTTCTCGAACTCAAAGAACATCTTGCGCTTGATGGAGATTGCTTCGATCAGGCTGGCCATGCGCTCCTCGTGGTTGCCGACAGCACGAGCATACTAAGCCGGAACGGGGAAGCAAAGGGCGGCGGGACGCCGCTCAGGCGCTGAGATGGCGGCGGGCGTCGCGCGACGAGGACCAGGTGGCGGCGGCGGCCGCGCCGAGCACCAGCAGGTTGGCGACAATCACCGGGTAGGCGTTGACCAGCACGCCGTAGCCAATCCACATCAGCGCCGCGACCATCTGCACGAGGCGGAGGGTCTCGGCCCGCTTGAAGAGATACGACGAAGTGAAGACACCGGTGGCGATCCAGCCGAGCCAGTTGGACATTGCTGCTGCTTGCTCCTGTTAGAGGGTCGTGGGCGAAGGATCAGGCAACCGAGACATCCCCCTCGGCGGTCTGCGACTCGCCAATCGTCAGCCAGTCGGTGCGGACCCGTTCCCACTCCCGGACCGGCAGCCCGAACGACTCGAAGACGGCGCGGATGGCGGCCGACCGCCAGCCGATGCGGCGCAGCATCGGCACCAGGATGCTGAGCGCGCTGTCGCTGAGCACCGTCCGCTGCGCGATCCGCGACAGCAGCTGGTTCTCGGAGACCGCAATCGTGAAGCCGTCGCGGTTGTTGACATGCAGCATGACGTGGACGTCGGAGCTGCCGTCGCCGACGTAGACCGTGCGCTCCGGGCTGATGCCCAGGCGCCGCTCGAGCGACTCGAGCACTTCGACCTTGCCGTAACCGGCCGGCACCTGCCGGACCGACCGGATCTCCCCGGACCCGTCCTCGTACTCGAGCTCGGTGCCGACGATGCGATCGGCAGGGATGATGCCCTCGAGCGCCGACTCGATGACCTCGCGCGGCGCCGCCGAGATGACATGGAAGAAGAAGCGGTGCCCCTCGATGCCGTTGGCGAGAAAATCGACCAGCTCGGGGATGTGGTTCTTCAGCCGCACCCGCTTGCCGGCTTCGATCAGGTGCTCGCGGCGGACGCCGCGGAACTCCGGGTCGTGGCGAATCAGGTAGGCGAGCTCTCCCCCCTGGTGGACGAGATTGCTGCGCCGCAGGCCGTTGACCTTTTCCTCGAACCCCGGAACTCCCAGGATCTCGCTGAGTACGATGCCGGAGTCGTTGAAGCTGAGCGTCTGGTCGAAGTCGGAGGCGACCAGGAACCGCCGGGGCGATTCCAAGCCGTGCGTGATACCCATGGCCGAGATGATATAACAGGTTATCAGGTTAGTCAACCCTCCGGCGCGGACCGCCCGCGCCTTGCGCCGGCGTTGAAGTGATCGTTAATAACCAACAAATTTGCCTTAATACGACTCAGACTTCGACATTTCTGTAACGGTCAGAGGCTAAATGTTATAACATCTTGCCATGTCAGGAGCGACCCCGGCCCACGTTCCGAAATACAAGCAGGTGTACAACTCGCTGCGCGAGGAGATCGACGGCGGGGCGCTGTCCGCGGGCCATCGGCTGCCGAGCGAGTCGGAGCTGGTCAAGGCCTTCGGCGCGTCCCGCATCACGGTCGGACGGGCCCTCCGTGACCTTCAACAGGAAGGGCTGATCGAACGCCGCGCCGGTTCCGGGAGCTTCGTGCGGCGCTGCAGCCCGCAGACGCTCACCCGCCTGACCTTCGGATTGCTGCTGCCCGACCTCGGCGAGACCGAGATTCTCGAGCCCATCGCTCGCAGCCTGACCGCGGCGCCGGCCGCCAGCGACCACGCCTTTCTCTCAGGCGGCGGGGCTCCCGACCTCACCGCCACTGAAAAGGAGCAGGCGGCCTGGGACCGCTGCCGCCAGTACATCGATCGCGGCGTCGCCGGTGTGTTCCTGGCGCCGCTCGAGCTCACGCCCCGCAAGGACGTCGTCAACGAGCGGATCACCTCGGCGCTCCGCGCCGCCGGTATCCCCATCGTGCTCGTCGATCGTCCCGCCGCCCCCTACGGCCGCAAGGACGAACACGACCTGGTCGGGATCGACAACCGCCGCGCCGGCTACCAGGTCACCGACCACCTCCTGCGCCACGGCGTCCGGCGCCTCGCCTTCGTCTGCCTCGCCAACGCCGCCGCCACCGTCGACGCCCGGCGCGCCGGCTATCGCGAGGCTCTCCATCAGCACGGCGCCCCGGTCGAGGCCGCCCTGGCGCTCGCCATCGACCCGGGTGATGCCACCGCGATCGCCGCCCTGATGCGCGACCAGCATCCCGAAGGCATCGTCTGCGCCAACGACCGCACCGCCGGCCTCGTCATGCACACCCTGCTCGATCTCGGCTACCCGGTTCCCGACGCCGTCCGCATCGTCGGCATCGACGATCAGCGCTACGCCAGCCTGCTGCCGGTGCCGCTGACGACGCTGCGGCAGCCGTGCCGCGAGATCGGCGTCGCGGCGATGGCGGCGATGCTCGAGCGGCTGACCCGCCCGACCCTGCCGCCCCGCGACATCCTCCTGCACACCCCGCTGATCGTCCGCAAATCCTGCGGCGCGCACCTCGCCGACCCGGCTGCGTCCGGCCGTTAATTTCTGGAGCCTCGATGTTTGGATTCTTCTCGACCCGCCTCGGCTGTCTCGGCTCGCTGGCGATTTCGATTGTCGGCACCGTCCTGCTGACGCTGCTGATGCGCGGCTGCAGCGGCCCCTCCTGGTAGCTCGGCTCTCAGCTGGTAGCGCTCAGTTCTCAGCTCTCAGCTCTCAGCTTTCTGTTCTCAGCCGGAGCCGAAAGCCGAAAGCCGAAAGCTGACAGCTGACAGCTGAAAGCTGACAGCTGAAAGCTGTAAGCCATCCTCTGATAGCGGTACGCTACGATGTCGCTTCCACAGGAGAGCGCCATTCATGTTCGTGCATGCCGTGTATTTCTGGGGCCAGCCCGACCTCACCGACGCCGATAAGGAGTCGTGGCTCAAGGGCCTCAAGTCGCTGCCGGGGATCGAGACCGTCGAGCACGGCTACGTTGGCGTCCCCGCCGACACCCACCGCGACGTCGTCGAAAATACCTACACCTATGCGCTCGTCCTGGTGTTCAAGGACAGGAACGCGCACGACCGCTATCAGGTGCACCTGACGCACCTGGCCTTCGTCGAGACCTGCGCGAAGTTCTGGCGGAAGGTGATCGTGCACGACTCCGTGCCTGCCTGACGCGGCCGCGGTGTTCTGCCTTTCAGGGAGACTCTGATCCATGCTTCGACGCTGCCTCCTTCTCGCACTTGTGGCCGCCGCCGGCGCCTGCCTCCAGGGTGCCGCGCGGTCGCCGGGCTTCACCCCCGGCAGTCGGGTGCTGCTCGACGCCCACAACTGCTATCCCTATGACGGCAAGTGGCCGGAGCGCATCGAACGCGCCCTCGGCACCGGCACGCCGCTGGCGATCGAGCAGGATCTCTTCTGGTCCGTCGATCCGCAGACCGGCGCCGGCCGCTCGCTGGTGACTCACGGTGCGCCGATCAGCGGCACCGAGCCGACGATGAAGGCGTACTTCTTCGAGCGCATCCGGCCGATCATCGAGCAGGCGCTGCGCGACAACCGCCGCGAGGAGTGGCCGGTCGTCGTCCTGAATCTCGACTTCAAGAGCGACGAGGCGGCGCATCACGCCGCCGTCTGGGCGCTGCTCGGCGAGTACGAGTCGTGGCTGAGCACCGCGCCGCGCACGGCATCCGAGACCGACGTGTCGCCGATCACGCCGGGACCGCTGCTCGTCCTCACCGGCGAGCAGGACGAACAGGAGCGCGATTTCTACGCAAACGTTCCGGTGGGCGGCAGGCTGCGGCTGTTTGGCGCGGTGCACCGGGCGACGTCCGGGGCCCTGACCGCGAAGACCAACTACCGCCGCTGGTCCAACAATCCCTGGTCGGTGGTCGAGCCCGAAAAGCAACCCAACGCCGGGGCGTGGGCGCCGGAAGACGCGGCGCGGCTGGCGTCGGCGGTGAAGACGGCGCACGACGCCGGCTTGTGGATCCGCTTCTACACGCTGGACGGCCTGGATCCCGCGGATACCTCGGGCGGCTGGTCGCCGTCCTACAACTTCGGGTCGCTTGACGCGGTGCGCGAGCGCTGGGTGGCGGCGATCAAGGCCGGCGTCGATTTCGTGGCGGTGGATCAATACGAGGAGTTCGGCCGGACGCTGCACGCGACCGCGCCGCCGCGCTAGCGCCGACCGGGCCGCAGGTGCAGCCGCGGGCCCACACCCGCGGCGCTCACGCGACGCCGCTGCCGGGGTCGGCGGGCTGCCCGGTCGCGATGCGCAGCCGCCGGACGACGTCTGGCGGGACCTCGAGGGCCTGCAGCCGGCCATCCGCCTTCCGGGCGCGGACCGCGGTCAGGCTGCCGGTGGCAATCGCCGCCCCCTGCCGGGTGAGGGTGAACGCGTAGCGAATCGTCCGCCGGCTCACCGCCGCGACCTCGACCGCGATCTCGACTTCGTCGTCGAACCGCAGCGGGCTCTTGAAGTCGAAGGTGGCCGACACCCGCGGCCATCCGGCCTCGTCTGGTCCCTGAATCACCGGCAATCCCGCGGCCCGCCAGAGCGCGTGCTCCGCTTCCTCGATGTAGCGGAAGTACATGCTGAAATGGACGATGCCGACCATGTCGGTGTCGGAGAACTGCACCCGCCGGGTGTAATGGAAAGCCATGGCGCGACACGGTATCTTACCGCGCCGCCGCGGTGCGGACGGGCTGCGCCCGGGCCTCGGCGGCCGGTTCTCCTGCGGGGAACCGTTATACTGATCGTTTGCAGCCCATGGATACGAACCTCCCGGACGTGACGGCGCCAGATGTAGAGCGGGATCCGGCGGGATCCGTCGACTTCGTCCGCGCGCAGGTGGCGGAGGACGTCAAGGCCGGGCGGAGCGGCGGCCGCGTCGCCACCCGCTTCCCGCCGGAGCCCAACGGCTATCTGCATATCGGCCACGCCAAGTCCATCTGCCTCAATTTCGGCGTCGCGGCGGAGTTCGGCGGCACCTGCAACCTGCGCTTCGACGACACCAATCCCACCAAGGAAGACGTCGAATACGCGGATGCAATTCGCGAGGATGTCCGCTGGCTCGGGTTCGAGTGGAGCGGCGAGGCGCGTTACGCCTCGGACTATTTCGAGACGCTCTACGGCTACGCGGTGCACCTGATCTCGACCGGGTACGCCTACGTGGACAGCCAGAGCTTCGACGAGATCCGCCGGCTGCGCGGGACGCTGACCGAGCCCGGGGAGGACAGCCCGTGCCGCGGCCGCTCGACCGAAGAGTCGCTCGACCTGTTCGCGCGAATGCGGGCCGGGGAGTTCGAGGACGGCGCCCACGTGCTGCGGGCGCGGATCGACATGGCCTCGCCGAATCTCAACATGCGCGACCCGGTGCTCTACCGGATCCGCCGCGCCCATCATTACCGGACCGGCGATGCCTGGTGCATCTACCCGATGTACGACTTCGCGCATCCTCCCTCGGACGCGCTGGAACTGGTCACCCACTCGCTCTGCACGCTGGAGTTCGAGGATCACCGCCCGCTCTACGACTGGCTGATCGAGCATCTGCCGGTGCCGGCGCGGCCACGGCAGATCGAGTTCGCCCGGCTCAACCTGACCTACACGGTGATGAGCAAGCGCAAGCTGCTGCAACTGGTGCAGGAGGAGCGGGTCCACGGCTGGGACGATCCGCGGATGCCGACCATCGTCGGGATGCGCAGGCGGGGGTATACGCCGCAGGCGATCCGGGCATTCTGCGACCGCATCGGCGTCGCCAAGCGCGAGAGCACCGTGGATGTGGCGCTGCTCGAGCACGCCGTCCGTGAGGACCTGAACCGGAGCTCGCCGCGGGTGATGGCGGTCCTCAATCCGCTGCGGGTGGTGATCGAGAACTATCCCGCCGGCGAGAGCGAAAGTTTCGAGGTCGCCAACAATCCCGACCATCCCTCGGCCGGCACTCGCCGCGTGCCGTTAGGCCGCGAGCTCTACATCGAGCGCGACGACTTCCGCGAGGATCCGCCGAAGAAGTTCTTCCGGCTGGCGCCGGGCCGCGAGGTGCGGCTGCGCGGCGCCTATTTCGTGACCTGCACCAGCGTGGTCAAGGACGCCGGCGGCGAGATCGTCGAGCTGCGCTGCACCTACGACCCGGCGACGCGCGGCGGCGACGCGCAGGACGGCCGCAAGGTCAAGGCGACGCTGCACTGGGTGTCGGCGGCGCACGCGCTGGAGGTCGAGGTCCGGCTGTACGATCGCCTCTTCACCAGCGAGTCGCCTGGCGCCGACGGGGATTTCGTCGCCGATCTGAATCCTGGCTCGCTGGAGGTGCTGCCGCGGGCGCGCGTTGAGCCGAGCCTCGCGGCGGCGGCGCCCGGCCGCCGCTACCAGTTCGAACGGCTGGGCTATTTCGCGGTCGATCCCGACTCCACGCCGTCGAAGCTGGTCTTCAACCGCACCGTCACGCTCAAGGATGCGTGGGGGCGAATCGAGCAGCGAGGCTAGCCGCCCTGCCGCCGCCGGGCGCCGCCGCCACGAGCTGCGCGATGCGTGCCCTGATCGCCGTCGCGAACGCCCCCGCTTCTTCGTCGCCGGCGCCGCTGGCTTCGAGCATCTGGTGCAGCTGCCGATCGCTGACCCGTCCAAGATACTGAAGCAGCCAGGCGACGTCGGCCGTGGCGATGCCGGTCGAGACATCGGCGGTGCGCTGGCCGCTATAGCCGAAGGAGACGTTGTCGCCGTCGCTGCCGGTCACGAACTCCGGCGTCTGCGCGGCGAAGCCCGCTGGATCCCACCGGCCGCGGGTCACGATGTTCCCTCCCCAGCGACCCATCGAGCCGCCCCAGTCGGTAATCAGATAGCGCGCCTCGTGCCGCCAGCGGCCGACGCGGTGCTCGAAGATGGCGGTGTTGGAGCCGCGCGCCACGTCGCGGCGGTCCTTGGTGTCCCAGTTGGACAGCAGCATCACGAGGATCTTGAGGCCGTGGAGCTCGCGGCTGCCGATGAAGGGATTGTCGTTCCAGGCCCAGCTGTGCTCCTCGAACATCTTGCGGACGGCGCGGTCCTCGAGCTCGAACCGCGCCTCGACGAATCCCTGCTGATCGTCGATGCAGGCGCGCGCCCGCTGCAGCGTCTCCGCCCCCTCGATGGTGCCGTGGGGCACAAAGTAGGTGGTTTCGGCGAAGTAGCCGCAGGCCCATGCCAGCCGCACGGCGACGTTCTCCGACCGTACCTCGTTGCCCCACTTGACGCGCCACAATCGCCCGCGCCCGTCCGTCACCGACACGCAGGGCTGCGAGCCGCTGGCGTGCTCTTCGACGAAGCGGTAGGGAGGCTGCGGCGCGCCGTCGGCGCCGCCGGGACCGGCGCGCATGTCGAGCGCCTCGACACGCCCCGGATCGCGCCAGATGACATGGCGGGACGCCCGCAGCCGGCGCGGCCCGGCACGGTGGATGCGCCAGGCGCCGCGCGCGTGCCAGATCAGCCGCAGAACCGCGGACACCAGCACCGTGCCGCCAGCCACGATCACCGTATAGAGCAGCATCCGGGAAAGCGTCATCGCGAGCCCATCATCGTCCCGCGTTGGCCTCGCAAGAGCGGTGCCGCAGCGCCGGAGCGGCGGCTGGACCGGCTCGACGACGCACGGCCCTTCCGCGGCTCACGCCAGTCCCGTAGAATCCGTGAGGCGAGATGGCGATATGAAGATTGCGACCTGGAACGTCAACGGCATCCGGGCGCGGCAGGCGCAGCTCCAGGACTTTCTCGACCGCGAGGCCCCCGACGTGGTCTGCCTCCAGGAGCTCAAGGCCTCGACCGACCAGCTGCCGTCGTGGCTGTGCGAGCTCGAAGGCTACTGGTGCTACTGGCACGGCGGGAAAGGATACTCGGGCGTCGGCCTCCATGTCAGCCACCGCGTCGCGCCCGAACGCCCGGATTTCGTCCATCCCCCCTTCGACTTCGAGCACCGCATCGTCATGGTCCGCCTGCCCGCGGTCAGCGTCGTGTCGGTGTACGTGCCCAACGGCGGCAAGGATTTCCAGGCCAAGCTGCGCTTTCTCGACGCGCTCGAGCAGTTCGCCGCTGATGTCCGGTCGGAGGGGCGGCCGATTGTCATCTGCGGCGACCTGAACATCGCCCGTGCCGAGATCGACGTCCACCCGAAGGAGCGCAAGCCGGCGTCGATCGGCCAGCTTCCCGAAGAGCGCGCCCAGCTCGAGCGCCTCATCGGCCACGGCCTCGTGGATGTCGGCCGTGCTCTCGAGCCGGAGAACGACCAGATGTTCACCTGGTGGGCGCCGTGGCGCAACATGCGCCAGCGCAACATCGGCTGGCGTCTCGACTACCTGCTGGCCAGCCAGTCGGTCTTCGACCGGGTGCGCAGCTGCGCCGTGCAGCGCGAGTTCGGGACCAGCGACCATGCGCCGGTGATTGCCGACTTCGACATCGGCTGAGCCCGGAGGGGCGGCGGCGGGCGATCGAAGCTTGTGCGATTATCTCTTGACATCTTATCTACTAAATACTAAATACTTAGTAGTCATGAAACAGCCACACTCCACCCTCACACCGCAGGAACTGGCGATCATGCAGATCGTCTGGCGGCTCGACACGGCCACCGTCCGCCAGGTCTACGAAGCGCGCAAGAAGAAGCGCGACATCGCCTACACCACGGTGATGACGATGATGAAGATCCTCGAGGAGAAGGGGTTCCTGAAGAAGACGCTGGTCGAGCGCGCGTTCGTCTACCGTCCCGCGCAGCCCCGCCACCAGGTGATTGGCGCGATGGTCCGCGACTTTCTCGACCGGGTGTTCGACGGCGCCGCCGCCCCGCTGCTCGTGCAGCTCGCGAAAGACGGCCGGCTGTCCAAAGACGACAAGGCGATGATCCGGCGGCTCACCGAGGAGGTGGACGAATGACCCTCCTGACTCTCCCGAATCTCGTTGCCTGGAGCGTGCAGGTGGCACTGATCGTTGGCGCGGCGCTGCTGACGCTCCGCATGCTCCGGTTCGATGCGCCGGCGGTTCGCTACACGCTCCTCCGCGTGGTGCTGGCTGTCTGCCTGCTCCTCCCCCTGCTGCAGCCACGCCAGCCGCTTGGACGTTTTGGAGCTCGCGCCTCGGCGGATCCCGGCGACGTGCGGCTCGCGTCCGCAGCAGACGACAACCGGGTCGCGCCGGCCCTGGCGTCAGCGCTGGCGCCGCTGGCGCTCGCCCTTCCGTTGGTGGTCGCCACCGGCGCGGCCCTGCGCCTGCTGTGGATCGGCGCCGGCCTCGTCCGCCTCCGGCGTCTGCGCCGTGCCGGCGAAGCGGCGGCCGGGATCGGCGAGCACGACGAACTGCAGGCGTTGATCGGCACGCGCGCCGGGATCCGCTACGTCCCGCGGCTGGGGCAGCCGGTCACGTTCGGCTTCCGGCATCCGGTCGTTCTGCTGCCGGACTCGCTGCGTCAGAAGGCACCCGCCATCCAGCGCGCGGTGATTGCGCATGAGCTCTGGCACGTCAGGCGGCGGGACTGGATGTGGACGCTGGCGGAGGAAGCCGTGCGCGCCGTGCTCTGGTTTCATCCGGCCATCTGGATTCTGCTGTCTCGGATCCAGTCCACCCGCGAGGAGGCGGTGGACGAGTTGACCGTCCTGGCGACGGGATCGCGGCGCAGCTACATGGACGCGCTGCTCGCGTTCGCGGACGAACCGCCAATCTTCGCGGCGACCGCGTTTGCGCGCCGCCGGCACCTGGTGCATCGAATGGTCCTGATCTCAAAGGAGGCAGTCATGTCTGGACGGCACGTGGCGGTGTGTGGCGCGGCGCTCGCGCTCGTGGTCGGCGCGAGCGGATGGTATGGCACGCAGGCGTTTCCGCTGCGGCAGGGCGCGGACCCGTCGCAGATCCTGATGGACAGAGCGGGCCCGCTCGAACGTCAGGCCAAGGCGATCACCCCGGAGAATCCCGTGCCCAGGCGAATCGCCGCCGCCGCCGCGGAATACCCCGTCGAAGCGGCTCAGTTCGGGGCGAACGGCACGGTCACCGTGCGCGCTACCCTGGACCCGCTCGGGCATGTCGCGGAGGCGCGAGCCGTGGGCGTGTCGCTGCGGCTGCGCAACCGCGGCGCCGTGGTCCACGTCTCGAGCGCACGTCCGGAGACGATCGAGCGCTTCCTGGACGCCAGTGTCCTGCCGTCAGGCAACGGGACGGCCGAGCAGCAGCGCGAATCGCTTCGAGCCATGCTGGGCGCGGTGTCGCGCTCGGCGACGGAAGCGGTCTCCAGCTGGACATACGCCAAGCCCGCCGATGCGCCGATCGCCTTCTTCGTGAACGTGCCGATCGGTGCGGCGGAAGCCGCGGCCGC
>JBDTOB010000048.1:0-11853 GCA_039933435.1 Acidobacteriota bacterium
GGCGTGCTGCGGCACGCCCGCCACCAGCATGAACACGAACGCTACGGTCAGCGGCCTGAAGCCTAGTCGACGCATAAGTCTCCCATCATGATCGAGGCGTCCCGCCGGGGCCGGGCGGCCGCGGCTGCGGCCGGAGCCGCAGGGACACGTTTCAGAGGACCAACTTTATACGGATTTCCCGCAAGGCAGGGCTCCGGCGGCGAATTTTCGCCGCCGGCCGTCGGCAGAGCCGGCAAAAGGGGCCTCACCCCCCCATCTGCCAGCGTCACCGTGGTCACTCAGCCGTGCCCAACCCTGAACCCTGAACCCTGAACCCCGAACCCCGAACCCGGAACCCCGAACCCGGAACCCGAACCCGGAACCCGGAACCCGAACCCGGAACCCGAACCCGGAACCCCGAACCCGGAACCCGGAACCCTCCCGATCACCTCCCAACCCCCAGCTGGCGCTGGATGTCCTCGAGCGGCACGCCTTTGGTCTCCGGCACCATCGTCTGCACCCACACCAGCTGCAGCACCATCATCAGGCAGAAGAACAGGAAGATGTAACCGGGCTGGAAGGCGGCCACCATCGCCGGGAAGATCGTCGTGATCAGCGCGGCGAAGATCCAGTGCGTGGCGCTGCCGAGCGACTGCCCGGTGGCGCGGTACTGGTTGGGGAAGATCTCGGAGATCAGCACCCAGATGACGGTCCCCTGACCGATCGCATGGGCGGCGATGAAGGCAAAGATCGAGATCGGGACGACGGCAAAGTGGCCGGTGAAGAAGGCCCAGGCGCAGGTGCCCAGCGAGGCGATGTAGCCGAAGGAGCCGATGGTCAGCAGCGTTCGCCGGCCGAGGCGGTCGATCAGCCACAGCCCCGCGAGGGTGAACACCAGGTTGGTGATCCCGATGCCGACCGACTGCAGCAGCGCCGCCCTGGCGCCCAGGCCGGTCATCTCGAAGATGCGCGGCGCGAAATAGAGGATGGCGTTGATCCCCGAGAGCTGGTTGAACGCGGCAACGAGGAACGCCAGCAGGATCGGCACCCGCAGGCGCCACGACCAGAAGCCCCGCGTGCTGGCCTGCGACGCCGAGGCGCTGACGATATCGTCCGCCATCGCCTCGAGGGTGGCGGGGGTGGCCCTCGGCTCCATGAGCGCCAGGACCTGGAGCCCCGCGGCGCGATCGCCGCGGCGCGTCAGCAGCCACCGCGGGCTCTCCGGCAGCCCGACGCACATCACGGTATAGAGCACCGACGGAAATGCCGCGACGCCGAGCATCCAGCGCCACGCGTGCTCGCCGATGCCGGCCAGCAGCGCATTCGACAGAAACGCGATGACGATGCCGAAGACGACGTTGAACTGGAACATCCCGGCGAGCCGGCCGCGATGCGCGGGCGGGGCAATCTCCGAGATGTAGAGCGGCGCCGCCACGGTCGAGACACCGATCCCGAGGCCGCCGACGACGCGGGCGGCGATGAAGACGTCGACGTTCCAGGCGAGCGCGGTCCCCAGCGCCGAGACGATGTAGAGCACGCCGATCCAGAGCAGCGTCGGCCGGCGCCCCAGGCGATCGGCCGGCCACCAGCCCACGAGCGATCCGAGCACCGTGCCGTAGAGCGCCGCGCCCATGGCGACGCCGTGCATCCCGGCGCTCAAGCCCCACAGCGACTGGATTGTCTGCTCGGCGCCGGAGATGACGACGGTGTCGAAACCGAAGAGGAAGCCGGCCAGCGCCGACGTGATGGCCCAATAGAAGAGTCGGCCGTTCATCGGCACCGGGTCAGGCGCGGGCGGGGCGGGTGGGACGGCGGGAATAAGGGTCATGTCAGGAGGACCACGTCGGCGACTGGTTGACGTTCCCGCGCATGATGGCACAGGACGGGTGGTGGTGTCGGCTCGAGCAACCGGCAACTTTCGCGCGCCGAAGAATGACGCGACCGCGATAGGATCGGATCGTCGCAGCCGATTCCATGTCGTACCCCCATCAGGAGCCTGTCGTCCGCGCCAGGGGCCGGACGGCGTTCCCCGTCCTCGGGGCGCTCAGCGTCTGCCACCTGCTCAACGACATGGTGCAGTCGCTGCTGCCGTCCATTTACCCGATTCTGAAGGCGTCGCTGCACCTCGACTTCAGCCACATCGGCCTGATCACGCTCGCCAACCAGCTCACCGCCTCGCTGCTGCAGCCGGCGGTGGGCTATTACACCGACCGGCGGCCGCAGCCCCAGTCGCTGGCGGCGGGGATGACGTTCACGCTGGCCGGCCTGCTGCTGCTGGCGTGGGCGGGGCACTTCGGGACCGTGCTGGTGGCCGCGGCGCTCATCGGCATCGGCTCGTCGATCTTCCATCCGGAGTCGTCGCGCATCGCGCGGCTCGCCTCCGGAGGGCAGCATGGCCTGGCGCAATCGCTGTTCCAGGTCGGCGGCAACGCCGGCTCCGCCATCGGGCCGCTGCTCGCCGCGCTCATCGTCCTGCCGCGTGGCCAGCGCAGCCTGACCTGGTTCGCGGTCGCGCCGGTCGTCGCCATTACGGTGCTGTTGCGCATCGGCGCCTGGTACGGCCGCCGGGCCCGGCGTCCGGCCGGGCAGCCGCATCTCGAGCATGCGCCGCACCATCACCTGACGCCGTCCCAGGTGCGACGGGCGCTCGTCGTCCTGCTGGTGCTGGTGTTCTCGAAATACATCTACCTGGCGAGTCTCAGCACCTATTACACCTTCTATCTGATCGACACTTTTCATGTCTCGGTGCGCAGCGCGCAGCTGCACCTGTTCGTGTTCCTCGGCGCCGTCGCGGCCGGCACCATCCTCGGCGGACCGCTCGGCGACCGCTTCGGGCGGAAGTACGTGATCTGGGGATCGATCCTCGGCGTCCTGCCCTTCACGCTGGCGCTGCCACACGCCAATCTCGCGCTCACCGGTGTCCTCAGCGCTATCATCGGGCTGATCCTGGCATCCGCCTTCTCCGCGATCATCGTCTATGCGCAGGAGCTGGTGCCCGGCAAGATCGGGATGATTTCCGGCATGTTCTTCGGCTTTGCCTTCGGCATCGGCGGCCTGGGCGCCGCCGCGCTCGGGATTCTGGCCGACCACACCAGCGTGGCCTACATCTACCAGGTCTGCGCCTGGCTGCCGGCGCTCGGCCTCCTGACCGCGTTCCTTCCCGACGTCGAACATCGGCCGGAGGATGCGTAATCCACGGAGGACAGACGAACGCACTGCCTGAACCCGGAACCCCGAACCCCGAACCCCGAACCCGGAACCCGGAACCCGGAACCCCGAACCCGGAACCCTGAACCCCGAACCTCTTAGCGGAGCCCCCCCATGCGTACCGTGTTGACCTGGCTGATGAGCGGATTCGTGGCCGGCTGGCTCGTCCGCGTCTCGATGAGCAGCCGCCGCGAGTTCGGCGTGGTTGGCGACCTCGCCCTGGGATCGCTTGGCGGTCTGGTCGGCGGCTGGTTGTTCAAGCATCTGGGGCTGACCGCGCCGGACGGGAGGATCGTCCATGTGTTTGCGGCGCTCACCGGCGCGGCGCTGCTGGTGGCGGCGCCGCGGGTGCTGCGGCGTCTGGCGGCGGTGGGCATCGCCCCCTTCCCGTCGGCGCGCGGCCTGGAAGGAGACCTGGCGCAGGAGGCCGGCCTGCTCAACGACCTCGAGCGTCGTCTGCTGGCGCGGATGCTGAAGCGCAAGCCGGGCCCGGACGACCCCAACCGCGCCTTCGACGCCCAGCTGACGTTCGGGGAGCGGGTCGCCGATCACGTCGCCAAGTTCGGCGGCAGCTGGACCTTCATCGGGCTGTTCTTCCTGGCGCTGGTCATCTGGATGATGTTCAACCAGGAAATGGTGCGGGCGTTCGATCCCTATCCCTTCATCCTGCTCAACCTGGTGCTCTCGTGCGTGGCGGCGCTGCAGGCGCCGGTAATCATGATGAGCCAGAACCGCATGGCCGAGAAGGACCGCCTCGACGCGCGCAGCGACTACGAAGTCAACCTCCGCGCCGAAATGGAGATCATGGGCCTCCACGCCAAGCTCGAGGCGATGAAGGAGCGCGAGTGGACCGAGTTCCTGACACTGCAGCGCGAGCAACTCGACACCCTCCGCCGAATCGAAGCGCGCCTCCTCGCCCCCGAACCCGGAACCCCGAACCCGGAACCCTGAACCTCTCCCAGCTTGCGACCTCTGCCCCCGGGATGTAACCTTTGCCCGTGCTCCCCCTGACGGTTCTCAGGACGGGTCTGACGCTGGCGATGGCGCTGGCGACGGTGGCGTGCGCCGGCACGCAGCCTGACGGCCTGCCTTCCGGCTTCCGGGCGCCGGACTTCAGCCTGCCGGGCGCCGACGGCAAGACCCACTCGCTCGGCGACTACTCCGGCAGCCGCGTGCTCGCGGTCGTCTTCACCAGCAACACCTGTCCGGCCTCGCAGCTTTACGAAAGCCGGCTCCGCCAGCTCGCCGACGACTACAGGAGCAAAGGCGTCACCGTCGTCGCCGTCAACCCCAACCGGGCGGACGGCATGCGCCTTTCCGATCTCTCCTACTCCGACGTCGGCGAGACGATCGACGACATGAAGGTGCGCGCGGCGGATCGCCATCTCGATTATCCCTACCTCTCCGACGGTCAGACCCAGGCGCTCGTCCGGCAGTTCCGCGTCGTCACCACGCCGCACATTTTCGTCTTCGACCAGTCCCGCACGCTGCGCTACGACGGCCGGATAGACGACGCGGTGCGGGAGGATCAGGTGACGTCCCGCGACGCGCGCAGCGCCATCGACGCCTTGCTCGCGGGGAAAGCCGTAGCCGACGCGCGCACGGCCGCGACGGGATGCGCCGTGAAGGGGCTCTCCGGTCCGCTGACCGCGGAGCAGCGGCGCGACGCGCTCGACAGCGCGCCGGTGACGGTCGAGATGGCCGACGCCGATGCCCTCAAGCAGCTGCGCCGCAACGGCACCGGCAAGCTGCTGCTGGTGAACTTCTGGGCGACATGGTGCGCGCCGTGCGCCAGCGAGTTCCCCGATCTCGAAGCGACCTACCGGATGTACCGGCCGCGCGGTCTGGAGTTCGCCACCGTCTCGGTCAACGATCCCGAAGAGCGCGGCGCCGTCCTGGATTTCCTCAAGACACACCGCGCCGCACACCGCAACCTCCAGTTCGCGACCTCCGACGTCTACGCCCTCCAGGCGGCCTTCGATCCGAACATGCCCGCACCCGTCCCGTTCACCCTGCTGATCGCCCCCGGCGGCGACGTGCTCTACCAGGAGCTCGGCGAGCTGACCGTCATGAAACTGCGCCGCGCGATCCTGGCGAGCCTGCCGGAGACCGCGGAACATCCGGGCCTGCGGGCCTACTGGTCCACCACCGATTGACGCGCGAGGATGCCATGACCGATTCCGCCAGACGCTCCACCAATGCCGCCGCACCTTCGCCGCGAAGGCGCGCCCGCTGCGCCCGTGCGGTTCTGGGGGTCGCGCTCGCCGCGGTTCCGCTCGGGATTGCGCCGGCACACGCGCAGGCGCCGGCCCCCGGCCGCGGGATTCAGGCGAACGTCGAGCACCCGGTGCTGCCGATCGGCTCGCCGCTGCCTGATTTCTCGCTGCCCGGGGTAGACGGCAAGACCCACAAGTCCAGTGAATACGCCGGCACCAAGGTGCTGGCGATCGTCTTCGAGAGCAACCACTGCCCGGTGTCGCAGCTCTACGAGGGGCGCATCGAACAGCTCTACGCCGACTACCGGCGCAAGGGGGTCACGCTGGTCGCGATCAACCCCAACAACGCCAAGGCGGTGCGCCTCGACGAGCTCGGCTACACCGACGTCACCGACTCGCTCCCGGAGATGAAGCTGCGCGCGCAGCTGCGCGGCATCGACTGGCCGTACCTCTACGACGGCGAGACCCAGGCGACCTCCAGCAAGTTCGGCGCGGTCGCGACGCCCCACATCTTCATCTTCGACCAGGAGCGGAAGCTCCGTTACCAGGGCCGCATCGACGACAACCAGCGCGAGGACCTGGCCAAGTCACAGGACGCCCGCAACGCCATCGACGCACTGCTCGCCGGCCGCCCGGTCCCGGTCGCCGAAACCAAGGCTTTCGGCTGCACCACCAAGTGGATGTCCAAGGGCTCGGGGGTCGAGCAGGAATGGGCGCGGATCCAGAACGAACCGGTCAAGGTGGACATGGTCGGCGCCGACGACCTCAAGGCGCTGCGCGCCAATCCCACCGACAAGGTCACGGTCGCCTACTTCTGGTCTACCGGCTGCGCCGCCTGCACCAGCCAGCTCTTCGATCTCGAGACCACCTACCGGATGTATCGCAAGCGCGCCTTCAATCTCGTCACCATCAGCACCAACCCGCCCGCCGACGCCGACGCGGTCCTGGCGCTGCTGAAGAAAGAGTACGCCTCGAGTACCAACAAGCAGTTCGCCAGCGCCGACCGTCCTGCGCTGCAGGCAGCCTGGGGCGAGACCTGGAATCCCAGCGTGCCGCTGACGGTGGTGATTGCGCCCGGGGGGAAGGTGCTCTACCGCAAGGAAGGGAAGATCGACATCCTCGAAATGCGCCGCGTCGTCCTCGCCAACATGCCCGACACCGGCTACGTCGGCTCGCAGGCCTACTGGGTCCGCGCGCTGCAGGAAGCCAAAAAGCGGTAGCGCCTAGCGAGCGGCGCCGGGGGCTCCCGCCGGGGCCGCCGCACCCGACGGGCGGAGCAGGACGTAGGTCGGCAGGCCGATGGCGCGGAATCGCGCCATCACGCTTTTCGCCGGCTCGACGTCCGGATCCTCCGCCTGGAACTTGATCTTCACGTAGTTTGCCAGCGCCGCCTTGACCTCGGCATCCTTCAGCGTCGTCTTGTCCATCGTCAGGCAGTTCTTGCACCAGGTCGCCCAGAAGTCGATGAGCACCGGCTTCTGCTCGCGCTCGGCGCGATCGAGGCCGGCGGCGAGCGAGCTGGTCCAGCCTTCGGCCAGCTTCTCTTCGACGCTGCTGCTGACCGCGCCGGCGTCGACGCGCAGGTTCGCGAACAGCGAGTAGCCGAGGTAGCCGTAATAGACGGCCATCCCCAGGATCAGCACCCCGAACGCCTGCTTGACCCGTACCATCCAGGCGCCTGGCTTGGGCAGGGCGGAGAGGCCGGCGCCGGCAAGCGGCCAGGGCAGCGCCATGCCGATGCCGAGCACGAAGGGCAGCGCCAGGGCCAGGCGCGTGCCGCCGGCATAGAGGCTGCTCGAGAACAGCACCACCTGGATGACGACCGGCGCGACGCAGGCGCCGGCGAGCAGCGCCGCCACCGCCCCCATCCCGAACGCCACGGGGAACGATCCGCGGCGGGTGGGGCCGCGCATGCCGCTCGAGAAACGCGAGAAGTCGATGTTGACGACGTCGAACATGGCCAGGGCCAGGACGACGAAGAGGACGGCGATGCTTACGTTGAACCAGGGGGAGCTGTTGATGGTGCCGAAGGTGCGGGCGGTGAGGATCACGACCAGCCCGAGCACGCCGTAGACCAGCGCCATGGCGGCGCCGTAGGCGGAGCCGAGCAGGAAGCCGCGCTGGCGCGATCCCGCCTGGGCGCCGGCGCCGATGATCGCCAGGTTGATCGGAATCATCGGCAGCACGCAGGGGGTGAGGTTCAGCGCCAGGCCGCCGAGCAGGATCAGGACGAGAATCGCCAGCGGGCCGCGCCCTTCGAACCATCCCTTCTGGACGACGCCGCGTTCGGCATCATGGATGAAGCGCAGGAATTCATCGGCGTTCTGGAAGCCGCCGGTGGTGGCGAGCACGGTGAAGTTGTCCAGCTTCGCGACGCCGCTGTCGCCGGTCGCCGCCGGCGGCGCCGGAGCCGCGGGCGCGGGCTGCGGCCGGACCGCCGTCGGCGCGACGCTGCGTCCCTCGGACAGCCGCGTGAAGATGTCCGGGCTGATCTTTGCCGTTTTCACTGTGCGCGGAACCACGTGCAGCGTCCAGCTGGTCGCCGCGGTCACGGGGCGGAAGCAGGCGACGTCGTCGCAGGCCTGGTAGCGAAGCCGCGCCGGCACCACCAGATCGCCCTCCGCCGTGCCGCTCGCGATTTCGAGCTCGGCGCCGGCCACGAACTCGTGGCCGAAGACCGCCAGCGGCTCGCTCTGTCCCTTGAGGGTGAACTCCGTCGGCTGCGGGAAGATCAGGTGAGAGATGCGGACGCCTGGCGGCGGGTCGATGGTCAGCACGGTGGCGATCAGCGACGGGTCGCGGGGCTGGTCCGACTGGACGTGCAGCCCTTCGGGCAGCGCCACCGTGAGCGCGACCCGAACGGTGGAGCCGGCGTGGACGCCGCTGGTTTCCACGAACGGCGTCATCACGGCTTCCGGAGGGCGCACCTGCGCCTGCCCCGGGCGGGAGATCGCAACCAGGGCGAGGATGACGGCGGTGACAGCCTTTGCGCGCATGCAGCACTCCGCGGAGCCTCACGCCGACGCCGCCGGCGTCAGCCGTAAGCCCGCTGACTGCCATTGTACGTCGATGAGCTGAGCCCGGGCGGGCACTTCGACTCGGGGGCGCGGGTCTGCGCCATACTGGGGTCATGGCCTCCTGCCTCCGGACCCGCCCATGAAACTCGACCTCAGCCCTGCCGTCGCGCGTGCCCAGTCAGTCGTTAACGGCTTCATCGCGGCGATCCCGAGCGTGCTGGTCGCGCTCGTGGTGTTTGCCGCCTTCTTCTTCCTGGCCAGACTGGCCCGCGGGCTGGTCGCCAGGCTCACCGAGTCGCGGCTCGGCAGCCACCGGAACGCGGGGGCGGCGGTGGGCCGGCTGGCGCAGGGCTTCGTGCTGTTTCTCGGCCTGCTGGTGGCGCTTTCCGTGGCGCTGCCGACGTTCAAGCCCGGCGATGTGGTCCAGCTGCTCGGTATCAGCAGCGTGGCGATCGGATTTGCCTTCCGGGACATCCTGCAGAATTTCCTCGCCGGCATCCTGCTGCTGGTCACCCAGCCGTTCCGTATCGGCGATCAGATCGTCGCCGGGGCGTTCGAGGGGACGGTCGAAGACATCCAGGCCCGCGCCACTTTCATCCGCACCTACGACGGCCGCCGCGTCGTCATCCCCAACGCCATCCTGTTTACCGGCACGGTCGTGGTCAACACCGCGTTCGAGCACCGGCGCATGGAGTACGACGTCGGCATCGGCTACGGAGACGACGTCGAGAAGGCGCGGGCGATCATGCTCGAGGCGGTGCGAAGCGTCGAGGGCGTGCTCGAGGATCCGGCGCCGGACGTGCTGGTGATGGATCTCGCCGGCTCCTCGGTCAACCTGCGCGTGCGGTGGTGGATGTCGCCGCCGCGGCGCGCCGATGTGCTCGACTCGCGCGACCAGGTGCTCACCAGGATCAAACGCGAGCTGGGGGCGAACGGGATCGACCTGCCGTTCCCGACGCGGCAGATCCTCTTCCACGATCAAACGGAAGAGAGTGACGGCGACCGCAGCCGCCAGCGGGAAGGCTGGCCCGCGCCGGGCGGGCTCTAACGCAAGAAAGGGACGGCAGGCGCCGCCTGCCGTCCCCTCATTTCCCCGCCGTCGCGGAGAACTTACATCTGTCCAGCCTACGGCAGCGAAGACTTCGCCGCCGTGCTCTGAATCACGCCCTTCTGCGCGCCGGTAATCAATCCGGCGCTCTTCAGGTCATTGAGCAGGTGCGCGACCCCGCTCACGAACGCTCCGTGGTTCCCGGCGCCTGCCGCCTCTCGGGCGATCAGATCGCCGATCGTGCAGCCGGAGGTGAACAGGACGTTGGCCACGCCGGTATCCACCGAGCCGACGAACACCGTGCCCCGCAGGTCGGACGTCTGGCACGAGTCAAGGTTGTCGGCCAGGCCGTCGAGGTCGCGATCGGGGAACCAGCCGATGTCGCGCAGCAGCGGCAGGGTGAGGTCCTCAGGCGGCGCGACCTGGTGCGTCAGGTCGCCGTTGATCGCCGGCTCCATCAGCTGATTGCGTGCCGCAATCGGGTCCCAGTGCGAGATCGACGAACCAGGCTGCACCGGGTTCGGCGCGTTGAGCAGCGCCTTGCCGGCTTCGTCGGCCCCGGCGCGCACCAACATGTCGAGCCCGAGCGTCCCGGCGACGCCAGAGGCGAGCTGCGCCTTGACGGCGTTGCCATCGGCGAGCGTGATGCGCACGGAGGGAATCGTAATGGTCGGATCCACGCCGCCGAGGCCAGCGGGCGGCCCCCCGGCCGCGTTGTCCGCCACCACCACGGCGATGGCGCCGGCGTTCTGGGCGTTCTTCACCTTGACCACGAACCCGCAGGTGCCGCGATCGACGAGGGCGATGTTCCCCGCCACCTGGCCCGGATTGGTGATGGCGGAGCAGCCATCGGTCGTGGACGGTCCGGCGCCATCCGCCGCGTCGAGCGCGGAAACGATCGAGCCGGACAGACCCGCCTGGGTCAACGCCGGACCGAACGCCGCCGCGCCGACCGCGTAGATGCCGGCCAGCGACACAGGCGTGGTGATCCGCAGCAGCGGCGTGCCGAGCTGCAGCACCGCGGGGATGGCCTCGGTCACGTTGGTCCCGTCGAAGATCACTCTGCGGGAGTTGATCGCCGACGCGACGCGCTGCGCGTTGGTCATCGCCGGCCAGTAGAGCCCGGTGGTCTTGTCGAACATCCGGACGTTGTAAACGTCGGCCATGTCCAGGATCAGCGAGCCGTTCGTGACGCTGCCGAACTGCTGGAAGCCGAGACCGTGCGCGAACTCGTGCAGCAGCACGGTGACGAGGTCGATGTTCTTGCCGTGATTGGTATCGAAGCCGAGATACCAGCCGGTGCCGGTGAGGCAGTCGACCGCGCCGAGGCTGCTGTTGAAGCGCGCCCGGATATCCTCGCCGCCGTCGCTGGCGGACGCGGGATCGAGGTCGAAGCCGGCACGCTTGTTGGCCAGCGCGCCTCCGTGCCAGGTGTTCGGCAGCAGCGCCCCTGGCGACAGCCCCGCTCCGGGGAAGTTGGCGAAAATGCTGCGGGCACCGGCGGAACCGAGCACGGCGCTGGTGGCACTGCAGGTCAACGGCTCGAAAGTCGCCAGCACCAGTACCGGGACGCTGCTGTCGAGCGTCCGCCCCCAGACGTCGGCGGCGAACTGGAACGCCAGCAGCCGCTGCTGACCCAGCGTGGTGCCGGGATTGCCGCCTGCGGGCGCGACCGGCGTCGAATCGTTGAATCCGACGCCCGGCGCGTTGCCGTTGACAATGACGACGCGGGCCGAGGCGAACGCCGAGGCCGGCATCAGGAAAAGACAGACTGCCGCGAGAATGCGCTTGATTGCCACGGCTTATTTCTCCTCGAGCGAGGGAACCGCGATGCCGGCGACGACGGCGCGGCTGGCGTTGGTCAACCCGGTGATGTGGCCGAACTGCAGCGAGCCGTCCGCGGCGCGGGTCACGGTGGTGGCTTCCATGAACGACTCGTCGAGCGTCGCGTGCAGCGTCCCGTCGGGATGCACGGTCACGGTCACGGCGTCGGTCCGTTTGCCGAACTGATTCGCCGGGACGGCGGCCTCGGGGGACGCCTGATCGGGGTCGTTCCGTCCGGTCTCGACGACCTGGTTGGGAGCCTTTTCCTTCTTCTGCTGGCCGGGCGCCGAGGCCTGGCCCTGGGCGAAGGCTGTGGTCGAGAGCGCCAGCGCGAGCGCGCAGGACGCGGGAATTGCCGCGGAATACCGCATGGGGAGGCTCCTTCTGTGTAGAACTGGAAGTACCGAGGTTTTGAGGGAAGCCGGAAGGATAGGAGGGGACGGAGCAGGCGGTCAAGTAGAAACGGCGGCGGCGGCTCAGCGGCCCGGGCGCGGCTCCCGGCCAATCGCGATGCCGGCGCGAACCCAGCGGCCGGGCATGTCCACGCCCGGAATCTCCTGAT
>JBDTOB010000049.1:0-11480 GCA_039933435.1 Acidobacteriota bacterium
TCAGCCACATCGACAGCATGCGCGACCCGTATACCGATCTCGAGATCAACTGCCGCGCCCAGCTGTCGATCCTCGAGGCCTGCCGCATCCACAATCCGGGAGTGCGGATCGTCTACGCCGGCACCCGCCAGGTCTACGGCCGGCCGGACTACCTGCCGGTGGACGAGAAGCACCTGGTGCGGCCCGCCGACATCAACGGCGTCAACAAGGCGGCCGGTGAGTACTACCACCTGCTCTACAACAATGTCTTCGATGTCCACGCCTGCTCGCTGCGGCTGACCAACGTCTACGGACCGCGGCAGCTGATCAAGCACAACCGGCAGGGGTTCATCGGCTGGTTCATGCGCCTGGTCCTCGAGGATCGCGAGATCCAGGTGTTCGGCGACGGCTCGCAGCTGCGCGATTTCGTCTATGTGGACGACGCCGCGGACGCCTTTCTGCGCGCCGGGGCGTCGGCGGTCTGCGACGGCGACGTCTTCAATGTCGGCGGCGACCAGCCGATCTCGCACCGCGACCTCGTTGGCATGCTGGTCGAGACTGCCGGCAGCGGCCGGGTCCGCTACGTCGAGTGGCCGGCCGAGAAGAAGCGGATCGACATCGGCAGCTTCTACTCCGATTCGACCAAGTTCCAGCAGGCGGTCGGGTGGCGGTCACAGGTGCCGCTGGCCGAGGGCCTGCGCCGCACCATCGCCTACTACCGCGAGCACCTGCCGCACTACGTCGACGAGGCGGGGTCGGACGTCCGGTGATCCCTTTCCTGCAGCTCACCCCGGGCGAAGATGCGGCGGTGGTCCGGGAGGCCGTCGAGCGGGTGATCGCGCGTGGATGGTTCGTTCTCGGCCCCGAGCTCGAGGCCTTCGAGGCCGAGTTCGCCCTGGCCGCGCACGCGCCCCAGGCCATCGGGGTGGGGACCGGCACCGACGCCCTCGCCATCGCGATGCGGGCGCTGGGCATTGGCCCCGGGGACGAAGTCATCACCTCGCCGCTGTCCGCGGCCTACAGCGCCCTGGCGGTGATGATGACGGGCGCCCGCCCGGTGTTCGCCGACATCGATCCTGAGCGGCTGACGCTGGATCCCGACGCGGTCGCGGCCGCCGTGACGACGCGCACCGCAGCGATCCTGCCGGTCCACCTCTACGGCCAGCCCGCCGACATGGTGGCGCTGTCGGCGGTGGCCGATCGCCACCATCTCGCGATCATCGAGGACTGCTGCCAGGCCCATCTGGCAACCTGCGCGGGGCGCCCGGTCGGCAGCTTTGGCGCTGCGGCCGCGTACAGCTTCTACCCGACCAAGAATCTTGGCGCGCTCGGCGATGGTGGAGCGCTGACCGCGAGCGATCCGGCTGTCGCCGCACGCGCGCGCCGGCTTCGCAATGGCGGGCAGACGGACCGGTACCATCACGGCGAATTCGGCGTCAATTCGCGGCTGGACGAGCTCCAGGCGGCGGTCCTGCGCGCCAGGTTGACCTTCCTGCCGCAGTGGACCGATCGCCGCCGCCAGCTGGCGGCGGAGTATCGAGGGCTGCTCGCCGGCGCCGCCTCGATCGCCGTCCCCCGGGAGTTCGACGCCGGGCACGTCTATCATCTGTTCCCGGTGCGCAGCGTGTCGCGTGCGGCCATGCAGGAGCGCCTGAGCGCCGCCGGCGTTGCCACGCTGGTGCACTATCCCGTTCCCATCCCCCGCCAGCCGGCGCTCGCATCCGAACGGCCCGCCGCCTGCCCGGTGGCCGACCAGGTCTGCGAGGAGATTTTCTCGCTGCCGCTCTATCCCTCGCTGCCGGCCGGGGCCGTCGCACAGGTGGCGGGCATCCTGACCGCATCCTGAGCCGGTGACAGTGGAACTCCGCCGTGGTCGCGCAGCCCGGTTCGCGCTCGGCGCCGCGATCGTCGCCGTCCAATTCGCGATCTTCGAGATCGGCATGCGCACCTGGGGATCCTCCGAGGCGGCACCCGCGTTCCAGGGCCTGTTCGCCGACGACCCGACGATCGGCTACCGGCTGAAGCCGGGGGCCCGCGTCCGCTTCACGACCGCCGAGTTCGACACCACGATTGCCGTGAACCACAGCGGCCTGCGCGACGACCAGGAACTCGGGCCGAAGCCGCCCGGCGAGCGCCGGATCCTGATCCTCGGCGACTCGCTGGTGCTCGCCGTCCAGGTGCCGTTCGCGCAGACCTTCGGCGAAGTGCTCGAGCAGCGGCTCAACCGACCGCCGGCGGCCCATCGCTATCGCGTCATCAACGCCGGCGTCCAGGGCTACGGGCCTGTCGAGGAGCTGCTGCTGCTGCGATCGATCATCGGCGCCGTCCAGCCCGATCTGGTGATCGACACGCTGTTTGTCGGCAACGACGCCGAGGAGGCGGTAACCTCCGAGCCGCGTCTGTCGGGTGAGCGGCCGGCCGCGGCAGCCCTGCGCGACAGCTTCGCCGCCCGTCTCCGCCGCCTTGTCCGGCGCAGCATGGTCCTGCAGGTGCTGCGGCTGCGGCTCAGCCAGGCCACCGGCCGCCTGTCGTTCAGCGCCGCGCCGCCGGAGGCTCCGCTTCAGAGCTACGCGGCCCGCCCGGCGCCGCGGATTGCCCGGGGACTGGCGATTACCCGGGACGCGGTGCAGGCGATGATCGCCGCGTCGGTCGCGGCCGGAGCACGGTCGGCGGTGGTGCTGATGCCGGCGCGCTTCCAGGTGGACGCCGCGGACTACGGCCGGCTGCGCCAGGCGGTCGCGGAATCGGGCGGCGAACTGGTGCGCGACGCGGCGACGGTGCGCTTCCAGGAGGCGCTCACCGGACTCGACGCCCCGGTGCTCGACCCGCTGCCGGCGCTGCGGGCGGCGCTGCCCGGGCCCGACCTCTTCTTCCAGCAGACCGTGCACCTCACGCCGCGCGGCCATGAAATCGTCGCCGAGGCGCTGGAGCGCTTTCTCCAGGCGTCCGGGCTGATCGACCCGCCGGGGGGGCGCTGACCGGCCCGTGGTCTTCAACTCCCTCCACTTCCTCTGGTTCTTCGTGGTCGTCTACGCCGCCTACCGGGTGCTGCCGCATCGCGCCCAGAACTGGCTGCTGCTGGTGGCGAGCTACTACTTCTACGCCTCGTGGGACTGGCGCTTCCTCGGCCTGCTGGTGGCCTCGACGATCGTCGACTTCAGCTGCGCGCTGGCGCTCGACCGGGCGGCGTCGCCCGCCAGGCGGCGCCTCCTGCTGGCCGCCAGCCTCGGCTTCAACCTGACGATGCTGGGGTTTTTCAAGTACTTCAACTTCTTTGCCGACAACCTCCACGGGCTCGCGGGATCGCTCGGATGGCACCTGGATTTCGTCACCCTGCACGTGCTGCTGCCGGTCGGGATCTCGTTCTACACGTTCGTGACCATGAGTTACGTGATCGACGTCTACCGCCGCGAGATCCCGCCGACGCGGAAGCTCGTGGACTTCGCGGTCTTCGTCGCCTACTTCCCGCATCTGGTCGCCGGCCCGATCCTGCGCGCCTCGCGGCTGCTGCCGCAGATCACCCTGCCGCGCACGGTGACCCGGGCGCAGATCCGCGACGGCCTGTGGCTGATCGCCTGGGGGTTCTTCCAGAAGATCTTCGTCGCCGACAACCTCGCCGCCGTCGTCACCCAGGTGTTCGACGCCTCGGCGCACCCCTCGGGCGTCAACGTGCTGCTCGGCGCCTACGCCTTCGCCTTCCAGATCTACGGCGACTTTGCCGGCTATTCCAACATCGCCCGCGGCACCTCGAAGCTGATGGGCATCGAGCTCGTCGAGAACTTCCGCTTTCCCTACTTCGTTCGCAGCGCCACGGAGTTCTGGCGGCACTGGCACATCAGCCTGTCCACCTGGCTGCGCGATTACCTCTACATTCCACTCGGGGGCAGCCGCGGCACGCCGTCGCGGACGCGCCGCAACCTGATGATCACCATGGTGCTCGGCGGCCTGTGGCACGGGGCGGCGTGGACCTTCGTGCTCTGGGGCGTCTACCACGGGCTGCTGCTCATCGGCTACCGCGCCGCCGACCGGTCGCGCGGCGTCCATGCGTGGATCACCAGCCCAGCGGCGCTTGCGCGCCTCACCTCCTGGGCGGTGATGTTTCACCTGACCTGCTACGGCTGGCTGATCTTCCGGGCCCGGTCCGCGGGACAGCTCGCCGAAATGTCCGGCAGCCTGCTCACCCGCTTCGCTCCGGCCACCGTGGACGTCTCCGCCGTGCTCCTGCCGCTGGTGCTCTACACCGCGCCGCTGCTCGCCGTGCATGCCGTGGAGGCGTGGTACGACGACCTGCTCGTGGTCCCGAGGCTTCCAGCCGGCGTGCGATACTCCCTCTACGCCGCGACCTTCTACCTGACGATGCTGTTCGGCAACTTCGGTGGCGCGGAGTTCATTTATTTTCAGTTCTGATCCGGACCGTCGTTTCGCATGATGCTGCTCAGACAGGCCCTCGAGCTGGCCCTCATCGCCTGGCTGCCCGGGGCGGTGATCTTCCGCCTGCCCTGGCTCGATCGGGAGCGGCGGGCGGCGCTCGACGCCGAAGAACGGCTGTTCTGGGCGATCGTGCTGAGCGTCGCGCTCTCCCTCTCCATCGTCCTCGCCCTGGCGGTGGCGCATCGCTACAGCTTCGAGCGGCTGCTCGCCGCGGATGCGCTGGTCAGCGCCGCGCTGGCGGCGCTGGCGGGCGGCAGGCTGCGTTTTGGCGGCGCGGCCCGGCGCGTCGGCCTGACCGCGGTGGTGCCGCTGGCGCTGGTGGTGCTGGCCGGCTGGCGCTTCTTCCCGTCGTCCGAATACATCATCGGCGGCAAGGACCCGGGCACGTATCTCAACGAGGGCATCCAGATCGCCCAGCGCGGCGCCATCGTCGTCCGCGACCCGGTGGTGGCGGCGGTGCCGCCGTTCGCGCGCGACCTGTTCTTTCCCTCGCACCAGCGGCACGACTACTACGGCACCCGCTTCATGGGGTTCTTCATCACCGATCCCGATCGCGGGCTGGTGGTGGGACAGTTTCCACATCTGTTTCCGGCTTCCATCGCCATCGGCTACGGCATCGACGGGCTGAGCGGCGCACGGCGCACGGTCGGTGTCTGGGCACTGATCGGGCTGCTGGCGGTGTACTTCGCCGGCGCCCGGCTGGTCGGCCGCACCGCCGCCGCCGCGGCCGCGGCGCTGCTGGCGCTGCACGTCATCGAGGTCTGGTTCTCGCGGTATCCCAACGCCGAGGTGGTGATGCAGGCGCTGCTGTTCGCGGCGCTGCTGGCCAACGCGCGGGCCCACGTCGACCGCGACCCCTTCTTCGCACCGGTGGCGGGGCTGCTGCTGGCGCTGCTGCTCTTCCTGCGCTTCGATGCGGTGCTGGGGATCGCGGCAGTGGCGGTGGCGCTGGCGCTGGCGGCCTGCAACGGTCAGCGCCCGCGGGTGTCGTTCGTGGCGGTGTTTGCCGCCGGAGCGGCGCTGGCGGCGATCTATCTGCTGGGGCCGATGCGGGCCTACGCCGATCTGCCGATCGTCTTCCTCAGCAACCTGCCGTGGTGGCAGTACGCCGCGCTCGGCCTGATCGCGGCGGCCGCCGCGGCGGCGCTCGGCGCCGCCGCCGCCTGGCCGCGGCTGGCGTCGGCGGTGGTGCGCTGGACGCCCGCGGCGCTGACGCTCGGGCTCTCGGCGCTGGCGCTCTATGCGCTGTGGCTGCGCCATCCCGGCGGCCGGCTGGCGGCCCACGATGCCTATGCGCTCCGCACCTTCACCGATTTCTACCTGACGCTGCCGGCGCTGCTGGCCGCGCTCATCGGGCTGTGGCTGGTGGCGCGGCAGCGCTTCTGGCGCGACCCGGCGCTGTTCATCACCGTCGCGGTGTTCTCGTGCTTCTTCTTCTTCAAGATCCGGATCGTCACCGATCACTTCTGGATGGCGCGCCGGTTCGTGCCGGTGATCCTGCCCGGCGCGCTGCTCTTCGCCGCCGCCGCGGCCCTCGGCGGCAGCCGCGGCAAGTGGCGCGGCAGCCGATTGCTGCGGACCCTGATCGGCGTCACCTTCGTGGCGCTGCTCGCCGCCCACTACGGGCGCCAGAGCCGGCCGCTGCTGGATCACGTCGAGTACGCGGGCCTGGCCGGCCGGATCGAGCGACTCGCCGGCAGCATCGGAGACGACGATCTGGTGATTGCCGAGTCCAGGGACGCCGAAGGCGACGTCCACGTCCTGGCGCTGCCGCTGGCCTACATTTATGCCCGCCAGGTGCTGGTGCTCAATTCCGCCCGCCCCGACAAGCCGACCTTCGCGGCGTTTCTCGAGTGGGCCCACACCCATTACCGCCGGGTGCTGTTCATCGGCGGCGGCGGCACCGACCTGCTGTCACATCGCTACGGCGTGCGGCCGCTCGCCAGCGAGCGCTTTCAGGTGCCCGAGTACGACGCCCCCCTCGACGCCTATCCACGGTTCGTCCGGGCGAAGGAGTTCGACTACGGCGTCTATGTCTTCACCACCGCCGAGCCCGCCGCGGCCCGCGCCTTCGCGCTCGACGTCGGCGTCAACGACGACCTGCAGGTCCTGCGCTTCCACGCCAAGGAGACGGTGGACGGACGGACGATGCGCTGGACCCGCGCGACGTCGTACATCGCCATCACCACCATGCCGGCGGCGGCACGCACGGTGACGCTGTGGATGAACAACGGCGGCCGCCCGGCGGCCGCCCCGCCCGCCACCGTGACCGTCTACCTTCACGGCCAGCTGCTCGGCGCGGCCGCGGTCTCGTCCGGCTTCGCGCCCTATGCCTTTGCGGTGCCTCCGGAGCTGGCATCGCGCGCCGCCGGCTTCGGCGACCCGGTCGAGCTCAAGCTGGTCACCGCGACCTGGAATCCCCATGACGTGCTCGGCTCGCCGGACGACCGCGAGCTCGGAGTGATGGTCGATCGCGTGGCGGTACAATAATCCGTCCCCATGCCCGACGCTGCCGGCGCTCCACCGCGGCTGCAGATTCACGATCGGCGCGAGCGCGCCGTCGTCGCCGCGGCCGATCTCCTGCTCGGCGCGGCCGCGGCCGTGGCCCGGCCGCTGCGCCGCCGGCGGCGGCCGGAGACGCCCGCCCGGATCCTGCTGCTGCGGCTCGAGCGCATCGGCGACCTGCTGATGGCGCTGCCGGCGATCGCCGACCTGCGCGCGCTGGCCCCGGAGGCGGCGATCGACCTGGTGGTCGGCAGCTGGAACCGGACGCTCGCGGAGGCGGTCCCGGCCGTGACCTCGGTCACCACCCTCGATGCGGCATGGCTGGCGCGCGGGGACGGCGGCCTCGGGGTTGCGGCGCTGCTGCGTGCGGCGCGCCGCTGGCGGGGCACCGCGTACGACCTGGCCATCAACTTCGAGCCCGACCTGCGCAGCAACCTGCTGCTGGCCGCCTCCGGCGCCGCCTGGACCGCCGGCTATCGGAGCGCCGGCGGCGGTCCGCTGCTCGATGCGGCCTTCGACTACGACGTCCACGCCCACACGGCGGACAACGCCCGGGGCCTGGTGGCGGCGGTGTTCGGCCGCACCGCGCCGGCGCAGGACCAGCCGCTGCTGACGCTGCCGGCGGCCGCCAGGGCCGAGGCCGCCCGCCGGTTCGCCGCACGCGCGCCGCTCGCGGGCCTGCACGTGAGCGGCGGCCGCGCCATCAAGCAATGGCCGCCGGAACGCTTCGCCGAGGTCGCCCGACGTCTCGCCGCCACCGGCGCCACCATCGTCCTGACCGGCGCACCCGGAGACCGGCCGCTGGTCGATGCCGTCAGGCGGACGCTGCCGGATGAGCGGGTCATCGACGTCGCCGGCGCGGTTGACCTGCTGACGCTGGCGGCGATGCTGGAGCGGCTCGACGTCCTGATCACCGGCGACACCGGCCCGATGCACCTCGCGGTGGCGGTGGGCACGCCGGTGGTGGCGGTGTTCGGCCCGTCGGAGCCCGCGCGCTACGCGCCGCGCGGCGCGTCGGATCGTGTCATCCGCGTCGATCTGCCGTGCAGTCCGTGCAATCGCATCAGGCTCCCGCCGGCGCGCTGCGTCGGCCACACCCCCGACTGCCTCGAACAGCTGAGCGCCGACCGCGTGTTCGCCGCCGCCATGGCCGTCCTTCAGCCACGGCATCCGCTGCCGCTGGCCGGCAGCGCATGAGCAGCGGACACCGGGACGCGCTCGGCGTACTGACGATCGACGACGCCGCCGGGGCGCGGCGGGTGCGTCTGGCGGACTATCTCGATGCGGCTGCCGAGGAGGCGGCCGCGGCGGCGGCGCACGCCTGGATCAAGGCGCTCCGCCACCTCACCGTCGACGGTCAGCCGCTCCGCCGGCGGTTCCACATGCGGGGTGACTCGCTGTGGTGGTTCACCGAGCTCTACCTGCACAAGCAGCAGGTCGTGCTGCAGCTGCACCGGACGGTGATGGCGCTCGAACGGATGCTGCTGGCCGAGCGGCCGTCGGCAATCGCCTCAGCCGGACCGTTCCGTCTCCTGCGCGCGGCGGGGCCGGCGCTGGCCGCGGCGCATGGGGTGCGCTGGCGCGGGCCGCGGGGCGTACAACGTCCCCGGATCCGGCTGGCACGCATCAGCCTCCGGGCCCGCCTCCTCAGGCTGGGCTCGCGCGCCTCGCGCCTGCGGCCCGACCGCCGCGCCCGGGCCGAACGCCATCGCCCCGGCGGCGTCGCGGCCTTCATCCATTCCGCGTTCTGGGTGCGCGGCGGCGCGGCCGGCAGCGCGGAATCCTACATCGGTCCGGTGCTCGAGGCGATCGAGGCCGCCCCGGCGGTACTGCGCTTGGTCGGCGTCGGACCGGCCGCCAACTTCCGCGCCCGGCGGTGGTGGCACCCGGTGCAGGGGACGCCGGCGTCCGGCCCGGTCATTCCGATCGAGGCCTTCGCCGGCCTGCGCGCCTTCGAGGACTCGGACGGCGTCTGGCGCGATCGCCGTGCCTCGCTGCGGACGCTGTGGCGCAGTGCCGAGATCCGGCGGCACGCGGTGATCGGCGGCGCCGACTGCTGGCCGATCGTCCGCGAGGAACTGGCGGGTGTCGTGCTGCTGCAGTGGACGTGGTCGGCGCGCGCCATGGACGAGGCCGCGGCCGCACTCGACGCACTCCGGCCGGCGGTGGCGCTCACCTACGCCGAGGCCGGAGGCTGGGGGCGCGCGCTGCTGCTCGAGTGCCGCCGGCGCGGCATTCCGTCGGTCGGACTGCAGCACGGCTTCATCCACCGCCACTGGCTCAATTACCGGCACGAGGCCGACGAAATGACGCCCGACCCGGACGCACCGGCCGACCGCGGCTTCCCGCACCCCACCCGCACGCTGCTGTTCGACGACTTCGCCCGCGAACATCTGGAAGTGCACGGCCGGTTTCCGCCCGGCGCCCTGGCGGTCACCGGCAGCCCGCGGCTCGACGCCCTCGTCGCTGCGGCCGGGCGGCTCTCGAACGAGGACATCGCCGAGGCCAGGGCGGCGGCCGGGGCCCAGGCCGGGTCCAGCCTGGTCCTGCTTGTCACAAAATACCGCGAGGCCGCCGGCGTGCTCGACTCACTGGTCGACGCCGTCGCCGCGATGCCCGACGTCCAGCTGGCGATCAAGACCCACCCGGCCGAGACCCCGGACGCCTACGCCGCCGCGGCCGCCCGGGCCGCCAACGTCCGCATCCTTCCGCCCGAGGCTCCGCTGGCGCCGCTGCTCCGGGCCAGCCGCGCGGTGGTGACGGTCAATTCCACCGTCGCGATCGACGCCGCCGTGCTTGGCGTCCCCTCGCTCGTGCTCGGGCTGCCGAACAACCTCTCGCCGTTCGTCGACGCCGGCCTGATGTCGGGCGTCTCACCGGGGGCGCCGATCGGCCCGGCGCTCGTCCGAATCCTGTATGATGAGGGATTCCGCGTCCAGCTCGAAGGCGACCGGGCCGGCTACCTGGCACGTTTCGGTATCGGCTCGGACGGCCGTGCGGCCGTCAGATCCGCGAACGCCGTGCTGGATCTGGCCGCGACGCGCGCTCGGGCCCGCTAGCTCGGCCCTCTCAAGGATCGGTTATCAGATGCGTGTGCTCATCACCGGCGGCGCCGGCTTCGTCGGCAGCCACCTCGCCGAGGCGCTGCTCGCGCGCGGCGACGAAGTCTTCATTCTCGACAACCTCTCGACCGGTTCGATCGACAACGTCCTGCATTTGAAGGCCAACCCGGCCTTCCACTACACCATCGACAGCGTCACCAACGAGCCGGTGCTCGCCGAGCTCGTCGACCGCGCCGACATCGTCATCCATCTCGCCGCCGCGGTCGGGGTCAAGCTGATCGTCGAGCAGCCGGTGCACACCATCGAAACCAACGTGCACGGCACCGAGGTGGTGCTCCGGGTCGCGAACAAGAAGAAGAAGCTGGTGCTGATCGCCTCGACGTCGGAGGTCTACGGCAAGAGCGCCGACGTCCCGTTCCACGAGGAGGCGGATCTGGTGCTGGGGCCGACCTCGAAGCACCGCTGGGCCTACGCCTGCAGCAAGATGATCGACGAGTTCCTGGCGCTGGCGTACTGGAAGGAGCGGAAGCTGCCGGTCATCATCGTCCGGCTCTTCAATACGGTGGGGCCGCGCCAGACCGGGCAATACGGCATGGTCATCCCCACTTTCGTGCGCCAGGCGCTGGCCGGCCAGCCGATCACGGTGTTCGGAGACGGCACCCAGTCGCGCAGCTTCACCTACGTGGGGGACGTGGTCCGGGCTATGGTAGCCTTGATCAACGAACCCCGCGCCATCGGCCAGGTCTTCAATATCGGGAACAGCGTCGAGATCACCATCGCCGAGCTTGCCGTCAGGATCAAGGCGATGACCGGCAGCGCCTCGCCGATCGTGACCATTCCCTACGACCAGGCCTACGAGGCCGGCTTCGAGGACATGCCGCGACGGGTTCCGGACATTGCGAAAATCCGCGCCCTGGTGGGGTACGAGCCTGAGGTTCAGCTCGAGGAGACGCTCACCCGCGTCATCGAGCACTTCCGGCAACTGTAGATTCAGATGGCCCAGCCGCTCAAGATCAAAGCCCGAGTACGGCGCACCGCGGAGCGTCTCCTGCACCAGCAGGCGAAGCCGATCCGCCGGCTGCTGCTCGCCACCGGCCGCGACCGCGCCCCGGCGATGCCCGAGATCGTGCAGATCGAGAGCACGAACATGTGCAACGCCAAGTGCGTGTTCTGCCCGCGCGACGACATGCACCGCAAGCAGGGGATCATGTCGGTCGAGCTGTTCCGCAAGATCGTGGACGAGTGCGTCGAGCTCGGGATCTCCCACGTCCGCATGCACAACTACGGCGAAGCGTTGATGGACCGGAACCTGGTCGACAAGGTCCGCTACGCCAAGGAGCGGGGCATCCAGGAGGTCGGGATGATCAGCAACGGCTCGCTGATCACCGAAGCCGTGGCCCGCGGCATGATCGACGCCGGCCTGGACGCCATCAACATCAGCGTCGACGCCGCCGGCAAGGAAGTGTTCGAGTCCACCCGCCTCGGGCTCAAGTACGACAAGGT
>JBDTOB010000050.1:0-11477 GCA_039933435.1 Acidobacteriota bacterium
TCGGCAACCGGGTCTATACCGGCGCCGGCGAGAACGACGCGTATTTCGCCATCCCCGGTCCGCACCTGGCGACGATCGAGGCGCAGCTGGCGGTCATCGTCCGGGCCAACGACGCGCTGGAGACGTTCCATCGCCAGCGCGCCGCCGCCGGCGCGTGAGGGGCTCGCTTCGTCATGATCTGGCCGGACGGCCGACGCCTCCTAGCCGGCGCTCGCACCATTCCCCGCGTCACAATCGTCGAGATCCTCGGACTTCGGACGCATCCTGTGGCACAGTTGAGCCATGACGGGTGAGCGCCGGGGCGTCCTCTGGACGAGCCCGTTTCAGGAATTCTTCCGCACCGAAGCGGCCGGTGGCGCGCTGCTGGTCGCCTGCGCCTGCGCGGCACTGGCGGTCGCCAATTCTCCCTGGGCCGACGCCTACCACGCGGTGTGGTCGACGCAGGTCAGCCTCAGCGTCGGCCACGGCCATGCGCTCGACCTGACCCTGCATCAATGGATCAACGACGGCCTGATGGCCGTGTTCTTCCTGCTGGTCGGCCTCGAGATCAAGCGCGAGGTCCGGGCCGGGGAGCTCGCCTCGCCGCGCCAGGCGGCGCTGCCGATTGCCGCCGCGCTCGGCGGCATGGTGATTCCGGCGCTGACCTACGTGCTGACCAACGGCGGCGCGGCGGTGCGCGGCTGGGCGATTCCAACCGCCACCGACATCGCCTTTGCGCTCGGCGTGCTGGCGCTGGTCGCCCCCAATGCGCCGCGCGGGCTGAAGATCTTCCTGGCGGCGCTGGCCATCGTCGACGACATGGGCGCGGTGTTGATGATCGCCCTCTTCTACACCCGCGACATCGTCTGGGGCGCGCTCGGGATCGCCGGTCTCTTCCTGCTGGTGCTGATGACCCTGAACCGGCTGCGCATCCGGTCGCTGACGCCCTACCTGCTGCTGGGCCTCGGACTGTGGTTCTTCGTCCACGTCTCCGGCGTCCACGCCACCATCGCCGGCGTGCTGCTCGCCTTCACGATTCCGACCAGGACCCGCATCAACGCCACCGAGTTCTCGACCCAGGCGCGCAATCTGCTCGACCACTTCGAACGCACCGAGACCGGGGACCTGCTGGTGCTGACCAGCAAGGGACAACAGGACGCCATCGTCGGCCTGGAGCGCGCCAGCGAGGCGGTCACGGCGCCGCTGCTCAGGCTGGAACACGCGCTGCACGGCTTCTCGGCCTACGTCGTGATGCCGCTGTTCGCCTTCTCGAATGCCGGCGTGCACCTCGGTGGCGCGGCGCTGAACGGGGTCACCCTCGCGGTCTTCCTCGGCCTCACCATCGGCAAGCCGCTGGGGATTACCGTGGCGGCGTTTGCCGCGGTGCGGCTGCGGCTGGCATCGCTCCCGGCGGGCGTGAACTGGACGCTGCTCCACGGCTGCGGCTGGCTGGGAGGCATCGGCTTCACGATGTCACTGTTCATTGGCGGGCTGGCGTTCCAGGGGACGCCGCTCCTGGATTCGGCGAAGATCGGCATTCTCGCCGGGTCCGTCACGGCGGCCGTCATCGGCGCGCTGATCATCCGGCGGAGCACACGCGCCGCCGCGTGAGCCAGCGTCGCGGCCAGCCCTTCACCCCCGCCCGGCGCCGCTGACCCGCAGCGCCTGCAGGGCGGCGCGATGGAGCCCGTCGATCTGCGAGCGGTCAGGCTCATGGGGACACGCCCTGCGGGCGCGGTCCGCCAGCACATCGGCATGCCGGATCAGCGCCTGGCGGTCCTCTTCTCGGTGCGTGCACGCGGCCAGGTCCCGCACCGCTTCCAGCAGCCGGCCCATCACCGAGACGCTCGAGCTGCCGTAGCGACCGATTTCCTCGAAGGCCAGGTCGAGCAGGCTGACGAAGGTCACTGGCGGCGCCACCACTCGCAGCACGCCTTCCTCGTCGTAGCGATAGGGTGAGGGGATCCCCCGCCCCGCCAGATGGCACAACGCCTGTTCGAGGCGATCGACGCAGGTGCGCGCCGTGCCCGGATCGTTGATGCCGGGAGACAGCGCTCGCACCGCCAGCTCCACCAGCTGGTTGACGAAGAAGCCCGCGTCCTGCGAGCCGGTTCGATCGGCGCCGATGATGAAGGCTTCAAGCACCGGTCCGTCGCGGGCCTCGGGCGGTTGCGGCGCCGGCCACAGCGTCGCCAGCGGCGTCCCCAGGCGCACGAACGCGCCCGGCTGCGCGTCGATCCTGATCGTCAGGTCGTGCTCTCGCGCCAGCGCCAGCACACGGGCGCTGTCGAGAGCCTGCACGTAGCCGGTCGTGGTCGCCGCCACCGTGCGGGGCGCGCCGCGGTCCGCTCCCGGCTCGGGCGGTGCCGCCGCCGGCGAGTCGCCGCCGCCGGCTGGCCCTTCCCCGATGTCGTCGGGAAAGATCCGTTCGATCGCGGCCTCGAGCTCATCGGCGACGTTGGCGATCACGTGCGACGCCTGGATTGAGGTGGCGACGTGGTGGATGAAGAAGATCAGCACGCCGAGGCTGAGTATCGCCAGCCCCACCCCGACCGTCACCGCCAGGTGGGGAGTGAAATGCGAATCGTCGTTCCCCCGTACCGTGCGCAGCACCAGCAAGCAGTAGAGGAAGGTCGAGATGAAGCTGCCGAGCACGACCTGGTTGCCGAAATCCTTGAGGAAGTTCCGCAGCAGCCGCGGGCCGAACTGCTGCGACGCCAGGGTCAGCGCGACAATGGTGATGGAGAAGGTCACGCCGGCGACGGTGATCATCGACGCGGCAATTGTCGACAGCACGGCGCGGGCCCCCTCGGGCCCGCCCGTATACACCCACGACCAGCGGTCCAGCAGCGTGGCCGCGGCCGCCTGGTCGAGCTGGATCATCGCGACCGAGAGCAGGATCGCACCGAAGGCCATCGCCGAAGGCACCACCCAGTAGGTCGCGCGCATCGACTCCCACAACGCCCGCAGCCGGGTCACACCCGCACCGCCGCTCCGAACCGAACGGTCATCGCTCTCACGCGCTGGCGTTTCTGGGACATGCCGCCCAGTATGCCGCCCGATGGGCGGTGAGGGTCAAATCGTCTGGGGGTGCTCCAGCCCGGCCGCCTGGTGCTATGCACTTGTCACGGCCGCGCCAAAACCAGCATCCTTGCACATGCGCGCACTCGCGGTCATTCCCGGACAGGCCGATTCACTGCAGCTGATTGACACAGAGGAGCCGCCCGGCGGCGACGGCGCCGTGCTGGTGCGCACCATCGCGATCGGCATCTGCGGCACGGATGCGGAGATCGCGTCCGGCAAATATGGATGGGCTCCACCCGGACGCCAGCGGCTGATCATCGGCCACGAATCCATCGGCCGGGTGCTCGAGGCACCCGCCGGCTCCGGCTTTGCCGCGGATGATCTCGTCGTCGGTATCGTCCGGCGGCCTGACCCGGTGCCCTGCGCCTACTGCGCCGTCGGCGAATGGGACATGTGCCGCAACGGCCAGTACACCGAGCGCGGGATCAAGGAACGCGACGGCTACGGCTCGGAGCGCTACCGGATCGAGCCGGCGTTCGCGGTCAAGGTAGACCCCCTGCTCGGCGCCCTCGGCGTCCTCCTCGAACCGGCCAGCGTCGTCGCCAAGGCCTGGGACCACGCGGAGCGGATCGGCGGGCGTTCCGCGGCCTGGGCTCCGCGCACGGTGCTGGTGACCGGGGCGGGACCCATCGGTCTGCTGGCGGCGCTGATGGGGCGCCAGCGAGGCCTCGATGTGCACGTCTTCGACCGCGTCGCCGACGGCGCCAAGCCCCGGCTGGCGCGCGATCTCGGCGCGACCTACCATGGCGGCGCCCTGACCAACATCGAAGCGCTGGCCCCCGATATCATCATCGAGTGCACCGGCGCGACGCCGGTGATCGAGGACGTCGTCAGCCGCAGCGCGCCTTCCGGCATCGTCTGTCTCGCCGGCGTCTCGTCGGGCGGGCATAGCATCAGTCTGGACCTGGGGGAGATCAATCGCCGCATGGTGCTTGAAAACGACGTCATCTTCGGCTCGGTGAACGCCAACCGCGCGCATTACGAAGCTGCCGCGCGGTCTTTGGCGGATGCAGACCACGGCTGGCTGGAGCGACTGATCAGCCGCCGCGTGCGCCTGAACGACTGGCGGAACGCCTTCATCCGCCAACCGGACGACGTCAAGGTGATTGTCGAGTTCGAGCCCGCGGCATGAGCACGCCGCTCGAGGATTACGCCCTCATCGGCGACTGCGAGACCGCCGCGCTGGTCTCCCGCCGCGGCTCGATCGACTGGCTCTGCTGGCCGAGATTCGACTCCGGCGCCTGCTTTGCCGCGCTCCTCGGCACACCCGACCACGGCCGCTGGCTGCTCGAAGCGTCCGACCCGGACGCCCGCGTCACGCGGACCTATCGCGGCGACACCCTCATCCTCGAGACGCGGGTGGAGACGGCGGACGGCGCCGTCACCGTTCTCGACTTCATGCCCCCCCGCGGCCGCAACTCCGACATCGTCCGGCTGGTGCGCGGCGACCGCGGCCGGGTGACGATGCGGTCGGAGCTGGTGCTGCGCTTCGACTACGGGCACAGCGTCCCCTGGGTGACGCGCATGGACGACGGCACGATCCGCGCGATTGCCGGGCCCGACATGATCACGCTGCGCTCGCCCGTGCCGCAGCGGGGCGAGGGCCTGACGACGCAATGCGAGTTCGTGGTGGCGGAAGGAGAAATGGTGCCGTTCGTGCTCACGCATGGGGCATCGAATCTTCCGGTGCCGCCCGATATCGATCCACTCGAGTCGCTGGGACACACCGAAGTGTTCTGGAACGAGTGGGCGTCGCGCAACCAGTCGCAGGGAGAATGGTCGGAGGCCGTCTGCCGCTCGCTGATTACGCTGAAGGCCCTGACCTACGCTCCCACCGGCGGCATCGTCGCGGCGCCCACCACCTCGCTGCCCGAACAGCTGGGAGGACCGAGGAACTGGGACTATCGCTTCTGCTGGCTGAGAGACGCGACGCTGACCCTGCTGGCCTTCATGAACGCCGGCTACTACAGCGAGGCGGAGGCCTGGCGCGACTGGCTGCTGCGGGCGGCCGCCGGGGCCCCGTCGCAGCTGCAAATCATGTATGGTCTCGCCGGCGAACGGCGGCTGCCGGAGTCCGACGTTCCCTGGCTGACCGGGTATGAAGGGTCCCTGCCGGTGCGGATCGGCAATGCCGCGCACGGCCAGCTGCAGCTCGACGTCTTCGGTGAAGTGATGGATGCGCTGCACCAGGCGCAGCGCGGCGGGCTCCACGAGAGCGAGCCCGCCTGGGCATTTCAGCGCGAGATGCTCGAGCACCTGATCAAGATCTGGAAGCAGCCCGATCAGGGCATCTGGGAGGTACGCGGGCCGCCGCGGCACTTCACCTATTCGCGGGTGATGGCCTGGGTGGCGCTCGACCGGGGCATCCGCGGCATCGAGACGTTCGGCTTCGACGGGCCGATCGATCGGTGGCGCGAGGTCCGCCGCGAGATCCACGAGGAGGTCTGCGCCCGCGGGTTCAACACGCAGATGGGCAGCTTCGTGCAGTCCTACGACTCCCGGGAGCTCGATGCCAGCCTGCTGCTGCTGCCGACGGTGGGCTTCCTTCCGGTCACCGACCCGAGGATACGCGGGACCATCGAAGCCATCGAGCGGCACCTGTTCGTGGACGGCTTCCTGCTGCGCTACGACACCCGCAGCGGGACCGACGGGCTGCCGGGCAGGGAAGGCGCGTTCCTCGCCTGCAGCTTCTGGCTGGCCGATGCCTACGTCCTGATGCACCGGCTGGACGACGCCAGGCGGCTGTTCGAGCGGCTGCTGACGCTCTGCAACGATGTCGGTCTGCTGTCGGAGCAGTACGACACGGACGCGCGACGCCTGATCGGCAATTTTCCCCAGGCGTTCTCCCATATCGCGCTGGTGAACACCGCCCACAACCTGGCGCGGGCCGCCAAGCCGGCGGAGCAGCGCTCGACGTCATGACGGTGTTCGAGGTCGCAGCCATCCTGGTGGCGATTGCCGCCGTGTCGGGCTACGTCAACCACCGCTTCCTGCGCCTGCCTTCGACCAGCGGCACACTGCTGGTGGCGCTGGTCAGCTCGCTGGTGGTGGTCCTGATCCAGCAGATCGCGCCCGGGCTCGAGTTGCGCCAGGTGGTCGAGGCCTTTCTCGGACAAATCGATTTCGATCAGACCTTCATGCACGGCCTGCTCTGCTTCCTGCTGTTCGCCGGGGCGCTGCACGTCGATCTGGAGGGGCTGGTCGATCACCGCTGGACCATCGGCGCGCTGGCGACCGTCGGGGTGATGATCTCGGTGACCGTCGTCGGTCTGCTCAGCTGGGTGTTGTTCGGGCTGACCAGCGTCCACCTCAGCCTCGTCGTCTGCTTCACCTTCGGCGCCCTGATCGCCCCCACCGATCCGATCGCGGTGATGGGCCTGCTCAAGGAGCTCCGTGCCCCGGCCAGCCTCGAGGCGCAGATTGCCGGCGAGTCGCTCTTCAACGACGGCGTCGGCGTCGTTGTCTTCCTGGGTCTGGCCTCGATGGCGCATCTCTCCTCGGCGGTGCCGGACGAGACCATGGGCATCGATTTCAACGCCCTGGCGATCTTCGGGATCCGTGAAGTCGCCGGCGGCGTCGCCCTCGGTCTCGGGCTCGGCTACGTCGGGTATCACGCCCTCAAGAGCATCGACGACCATCCGCTCGAGCTGCTGATCACCCTGGCGCTGGTGATGTTCCTCTATGCGCTGTCGTTCTGGGTGCACGTCTCCGGCCCCATTGCCGTGGTCGTCGCCGGCCTGCTGATCGGCAACCCCGGCCGCCGCTTCGCGATGACCGAGCGCACCCGAGGGCACATCGATGCCTTCTGGAGCATGATCGACGAGATCCTCAACGCCGTCCTGTTCCTGCTGCTGGGACTCGAGGTTTTCGCGGTGCACAACTGGTCGGAGGTGTGGCTGCCGGCGATCCTGGCGGTGCCGATCGTGCTGCTGGCGCGGTTCATCTCGGTTCTCCTCCCGGTCGGCGCGATGAACGCGCGCGGCAACCTGCGCCGCGGCCTGGTGCCGGTGCTGACCTGGAGCGGCCTGCGCGGCGGGATCTCGATCGCCCTGGTCCTGTCCCTGCCGCAGTTCCCCGGCAAGGAGGTCCTGCTCGCCAGCACCTATGCGGTGGTGGTGTTCTCAGTGCTGGTGCAGGGGCTGACGGTGCGCCGCCTGCTGCGGTACTACAAAATTGGAGAGCACGGCTGAGCCGCGCGCCGGCGGCGTTCGCTTCGACGTCCACGGCCACGCTTTCCGCTCGAGCTCACGATCCTGCCGCCAGACGTAGTCCCATGCCGGTGGCGTGTCGTGGTTGCGGATGAACACCGAGAGACGGCGCTGGACGATCGCCAGATAGGCGGTGCCGTACTCGTCGTTGGCGGCGGAGATGCCGCGGTGATAGGCGCGAATCGCGAGGTCGAGATCGCCGTCGGCTTCATCCAGCATCAGCGACATCCACAGCGCCACGAACCGCGTCGACACCCAGGGATCGAAGTAGGCCTCGTCTTCGGGGCCGACGTCCGCAAGATCTTTCTCGTGGAGCTGACGGAGCCGCTCGCGCGCGTAGTCCGACGCCCCTCCCAGCCCGATGTCGCGGCTGCCGTCGCGGTTGACCAGCAGGCCGCGATGGTCGAACCATGATTCGGTCATGATCACGGCCGCGAGCACGTCAGCGACCGCGCCCGGAGGCAGGTCGTACTTGCCGCCGACGTTGTAGTAGCCGGCCCAGTACGCCGCCATGTGCCGGTAGGCGATGGTCCGCACCGGCTGCGGCACCTGGTCCCAGTCGCCCGCATCCATGCTGTCCCAGACCCGGGGACTGAGGAGCATCGAGTGGTAGCGCTCCAGCAGCCGGTCGAGTCCCTCCTCGCGCAGCGGCTGCGGCACCGAGTTCCATTCGGCGAGGTGCATGCGGCGCCAGAGGGTGATGTTGAGCCGGAGGTCATCGGCGGTCGTCTGCCAGCGCTCGTCTCCTTCACGGGTGCTGTGGACGATGGTGACGGGGGTCGTATCGGCGAACAGCGCCGGGAGATTGACGCGCTGGACCCTCGGCAGCGTCGTCTCGAGATGGTCGTGCGACCAGCGCGTCCAGGCCATCGAGGAGGCCATGCCCAGCAGGGCCACCGCCAGCGCCGCGACGAACGGCAGCCTGACGAGGCGCGACGGCGCCGGAGGCGACGAACTGGCGGCAATGGAATAGGCCACGACTGTTTACCTGGGGGTGGTCCGCCGGCGCGTCACTCGTCGCGGTGGACGGTGTCGGGCGAGAACGCCGGCACGCAGACCGCGATGTATTCCGCCCCGTCCGCTTCAGGCGTGCTGTAGCGGACCCATTCCCCCGGCCGGGTGACGACCGCCTGCCCGGCCCGGACATCGAGCGTGCCCCCTTCGCTCTCGACCCTGAGCAGGCCGCGCAGGACGACCGTGACCTCCTCGAAATCGGGGCGCTGGCCCGGCTCGAGCCACCCCCCCGGTGAGGTCATCCGCGCGACGCTGACCGCGGCGTGCCCCGAGTTGACCCGCCCGGCGTACTCCTCGATGCGCTTGGGCTTGTTCCCCGCGGCGGTGACGATCGACGGCGCTGCAATCAGTCTGGGCATGGCTTCGGCTCGCAGGCATTGTCGGCCGGGTTGGGATCGGGCGTCAACGGCTGGGTTACGGCCGACGCATCGGACCAGCCGAGCATGTCCTCGCGGGTGCGGCCGCGATGATCCGGACCGCCCGAGTAGAAGGCGATGACGGGGTCGTCCGCGCCGGTGCTGGTCATGGCCGTGGTGTCACTGCTCGTCGCCCTTCTGATCCGCGATGGCGTCGCGAGGGCGCTCATCGTATCCCGGCGCCAGCCGGTTTGTCCGTTGGCGGCGCGACGCCCGAACCGATAGACTGCAGCCCATGCGCGTCCATCGGATCTCCTCGGCCCTGTGCCTGGCGCTGCTGGTGCCGCTGTACGCGGCCGCCCAGACTACCGCTGTCCGCCTGCGCTCGATTGGGGGCGATCCCGCGTCCGGGGTGGCCCGGGCGGTGGTGGTCGAACACGGCTCGCTGGTGCACACCGCGCTGATGTTTCCTGAATTCCGCGACGGGACGCTCGACTCGCCCGGGGATGCCGAGGCGCAGGGGGCGCGGGTACTGGACAACATCGCCGTGGCGCTGCACCAGGCCCGGACCACGCTGGATCACCTCGTCCGCCTGCACGTCTACGTCGCCGATGTTTCGGTGACGCCGCGGATCGACCGGCTGCTCGCGAAGCGGTTCGGCGGCCGGAGAACCAGACCGGCGGTCACGTTCGTCGAGACCGCGATGCCGCGCGACGACGTGCTGGTGGCGATGGATGCCGTGGCCGCTACCGCCTGGATGCCGGTGCCGGGCACGGCGACACGCCTCGCCGCAGAACAGCTGCCGGTGCGGACTCCGCGCGCGTCGCATGCGGCCATTCAACCAGAGGGCCCGTTCGTCATCGTCTCGGGCCGCGCCGCGACGGGGGAGTTCGAGGCCGCCCTCCGCGGCACCATGGCGGAGCTGCGGGCCGATCTGGAGCGGGTCGGGCTGACTTTCGAGCACGTCGTCCAGGTCAAGAGCTTTCTCGGCGACATGAAGAAGGCCGGTCAGCTGGAGGCCATTGTCGCCAGCACCTTTACCGGCGAGCGCGTGCCTCCGCAGGTGGTGACCGAAGGGCGCCAGGACGCGCCCGCCGAGATCGAGCTGGTCGCGACCGCGCCGCGGCGGAGCGGCAGCGGCCCAGGGGTCGAACACGTCGAGCCGACGCTGGGGCGGTACAGCAAGATCGCGCGTGCCAACGCCGGGCAGCCGATCTTCATCTCCGGCCTCTATGGCGAGTCGGCCGACCCGGCGACCCAGGTGGATGAGATGTTCGCGGCGCTCGGGCGTGCGCTGCAGCAGGCCGGAAGCGACATCCGCCACCTGGTCAAGGCGACCTACTATGTGGCGGACACCGCCGCGGATCAGCGCATCAATGCCGTCCGCCCCACCTTCTACGACCCGGAGCATCCGCCGGCGGCCTCGAAACTGGTCGTGCGCGGCACCGGGCGGGCGGGCAAGGGCAGCACCTTCGACATGATAGCCGTCACCTCGCCGCGATGACGCGCCGGGCGCCGATCGGCCAGGCGAAGGAGCACTGATGGGGCAGGGCCGCCTCGATGCGTTCAGCGACGGGGTCTTCGCCATCATCATCACCATCATGGTGCTCGAGCTGCGAGTGCCGCACGGCGGCGAAGAGGCGGCCGGCGTCGGCGCGCTCATCCCGCTCGTCCCGGTCTTCGGCAGCTCGACATTTACATCATCGTTGCCGCGATGTGGCTGATTCCGGATCCGCGCATCGAGCGGACGGTGGCCGCACCGCCGAGCGAGCAGCGCCCGTCACCGCACACGGAATGACTGTCTTTCTCAGGTGGATGATGGCGGCGATCTTCATCGCCGGCGGGGCGCTGCACCTGCTGAAGCCGGAGATCTACCGGCCGGTGATGCCTGGCTGGCTGCCGGCGCACGGCCTGCTGATCCTGGTCAGCGGCGTGGCGGAGATCGCCGGCGGCGCGGGGCTGCTGAGCCCGCGCACCCGCCGTGCGGCCGGGGTCGGGCTGATGCTGCTGCTCGTCGCCGTCTTTCCCGCGAATATCGAAATGCTCCGCGTCTATCGTGCGCAGGCGCCGTGGTGGGGGACGCTGCTGCTGTGGCTGCGGCTGCCGCTGCAGGCGGTGTTGATCTGGCTGACGTGGCGCGTGGCACGCCAGCCGGCACGGGCCGTGAGAGCTCCCGCCGGCGAACGGTCGGCGGATTGAGTCGAAAAAGCTGAGATGAAGGGGGTTGCCAGCTCCTTGCATTATGACTAGTTCTAGTCATAATGTGAGCATGAAGCAGGTGCGGATCGCCGAATTGAAGGCCCGGCTCAGCGAATACCTCCGCGCCGTTCGTCGCGGCGAGACGATTGCGGTGCTGGATCGCGACACCCCAGTCGCGCAGATCGTGCCCGTCCGCGACCGTGCCGCCCTTCGAACCCTCAAACCCGCACCCGGCACGCCGGCGCCGAATCGCATCCCGTTGCCCAGGCCGTCACAACTGAACGTCGACGTCGTCCAGCTCCTGCTCGAGGAACGGCAGTCGCACCGGTGATTGCCTACGTCGATGCGTCGGTGTTGCTGCGTGTGGCGCTGCGGCAGCCTGATGCCCTGCCAGAATGGCGACAGATCGAGCAGGGCGTGGCGAGCGCGTTGATAATGACCGAGAGCCTGCGTACGCTGGATCGGCTGCGGCTGCGCGCCAAACTGACAGATGCCGAGATGGCCGGCCGCCGCGCTACAATCCTGCGGCTGATTGCCTCGCTGGAACTGGTGGAAGTCGCTGCGGTGGTGCTGGACCGCGCCGCCCAGCCGATGCCAACCGAACTCGGCACACTCGACGCCATTCATCTTGCGACCG